>JBELBA010000250.1:0-2464 GCA_042095635.1 Chitinophagales bacterium | reverse complement strand
AGGTGGTTCTTTAACTGCTTTACCAATTATTGAAACACAAGCTGGTGATGTATCTGCATATATCCCAACTAACGTGATTTCTATTACAGACGGACAAATATTCTTAGAGTCTAACTTATTTAATTCTGGTGTTAAGCCAGCGATTAACGTTGGTATCTCTGTATCAAGAGTTGGAGGTTCTGCTCAGGTTAAATCAATGAAGAAAGTAGCAGGTACTTTAAAATTAGACCAAGCACAGTATAGAGAGCTTGAAGCTTTCTCTAAGTTTGGATCTGATTTAGATGCTGCTACTAAATATGTACTTGATAAAGGTGCAAGAAACGTAGAAATATTAAAGC
This sequence comes from Chitinophagales bacterium, assembly GCA_042095635.1. Taxonomy (GTDB): domain Bacteria; phylum Bacteroidota; class Bacteroidia; order Chitinophagales; family CAJXBJ01; genus JBELBA01. Next base: position 2,126 of record JBELBA010000250.1, on the reverse strand, counting down.
AAAACCAATTCTCCCCACTTCCAGTAGAAAAGCAAGTTGCTATCATCTACTTAGGAACGAGAGGATTATTAACTGATATCCCAGTTGCAAATGTTAAAGCATTTGAAACTGAATTCCATACACAAATGGAATCAAGACATCAAGACGTTTTAGCTAACTTTAAATCTGGGAAACTAAATCCTGAAGATTTGGAAAAGGTTGAAACTTTAGCTGAGGAATTAGCGACACAATTTGCTTAAGATAAAAACGATTGACGTATGTCAGGAAAGTTAAAGGAAATTAAATTACGTATAGGTGCAGTTAAGGATACGCAGCAGATTACTAAGGCCATGAAAATGGTATCTGCATCAAAACTTAAAAGAGCACAAGATGCTATTAAGCAAGTACGTCCCTATTCTGAAAAATTAAACGAAGTTTTAGGTAATATCGTTACTGGATTGGATGATGATATTTCTTTATCATTAGCTAAAGAAAGAAAGGTTGAAAGGGTATTGGTTGTATTATTGACATCTGATAGAGGTCTTTGTGGAGCTTTTAATGCAAATTTAATTAAAAGAGCTAAAGGATTAATTGATGAAAAATATAAAGACTTTGCTGATAGTGGTAACATAAGCTTAATGACCATTGGTAAAAAAGGGTATGATTTCTTTAGAAATAAAGTCGATTTTGTAAATGATGAGTTTGTTGAGTCAATTGCTAAACCAACCTTTGCAAAAAATGCTACAATTGCTGAATTAATCATTGAAGCTTTCGAAGCCAATGAATTTGATAGAGTTGAAGTCATCTATTCTAAGTTTAAGAATGCTGCTGTTCAAGATTTCTCAGTAGAACAATTCTTACCAATTCAAGTTAATGCTAAAGCTGCTGAAGGTGGATCGAATAACGATTTTGTTTACGAGCCAAACAGAGCTAATATATTAGAAGATTTAGTGCCAAGAATTTTAAAAACTTATTTTCACACAATGGTGTTAGATAATGTTGCTTCTGAACATGGTGCTAGAATGACTTCTATGGATAATGCAACTTCTAACTGTGATGAATTAGTGAATGATTTAACTATTCTTTATAATAGAGCTAGACAAGCTGCTATTACAACAGAGCTTACGGAGATTGTTTCAGGAGCTGCTGCGTTGGAAGCATCTTAAAATAAATTTAAATCTAAATTTGAAAAGCCCAATTCTTTTGAATTGGGCTTTTTTCATGCATATACTTTACATTAAGTAAGGATGAGATTACACTGACTTTTGTCATTTATATCTCTATTAGAATCATAGTTTAGCGTAAATAAAACAATAGAAATATGGTAAATGGAGTAGAAATTAATCAAGGATAATTATTAGTGAAATTCAAGAAACCGGGAACAGGGAAATTAAGTTTTTTTTAATTGTCTCTTTTTTCAAAATTTTCTTTATCTCTGTCTCTAAATCTTTTATAGATAAAATAGCAGAAGTAGCTAAAGCCGATAAGGAAGAATATAGTATAAAAAATACCGAAAACAGCAAAATTGAACATATCCATATTACTTCAATTTTACAGCAGTTCCGTAAGCTAATATTTCTGCGATTCCTTGTTTAATAGTTGAAGAAGTAAATCTTACTTCAACGATTGCATCAGCACCTAATTTATGTGCATCAGCTACCATTCTTTCAATTGCTTGTTCTCTAGAGTCTGCCAATAATTGGGTATACTCCGAAACTTCTCCTCCAATAATAGATTTAATCCCTGCAAAGAAATCCATCACCGCAAATCTTGCTCTAGTTGTAGAACCTCTTACTAGTCCTATAGAACTATCAATTTCTCTCCCTTCAATTTTATCTGTATTAACTATTATCATACACTTGTTCTTTTTTTAAAGTTAAAAGAAAGATGGCAAATATTTTATTAAAAAATATTAAACTATTGTATCTCTAATTTATTTCTGTTAGATCCTGAAGATTTATTACTGCTTTTCTTTCTTACTCATTTAGAATAAATAGTAATAATTTGGCTGTCGATTTTAGAACTTAATAAGCAGTCTAATTCACTTTTAGCTTTTTCGATATTCTAACTTTAGATTCTATCACAGGACTTTTGAGCAAGGACGTTGATGCAAAGTATTAAACCTATTAATACAGCACTATAATTTA
>JBELBA010000249.1:0-2523 GCA_042095635.1 Chitinophagales bacterium | reverse complement strand
TGATAATAGTATTATTTAAAAATACAATTTATATGGATAACTTAAGATCATTCATTTCATAAAAGAAGATTTCTATAAAGTTAGTGAGATCGATCCTACTTCTTCAATGCACAGGCAGCGCAATGATACTTAGACCATCGATTTGTTTTTCTTCTCTTATTCTTAACCCACCACTTACCTTCCATATAAGTAAGTAAATAAGCTCTATAAGATCCTTTCATTATAGATTTTGGGTCTTCTAATAAATGTTTAACAACAATTAAAGCATTGCTTAGTGAAGAATCATATAAGACTTCTGAGAATGAAAGCTTTGATAAAGATTTAGAATTGCTATTAATCATGTAATTAAAATGATGAAATCCAGTATCTAATACAAATGGTTTAATCATTGTAGAATTATTGATAACTACTCCTTCATTCTTTATTTGTTGAAACAAATCTTTATCCTCTTCTTCTATTTTAGGATACTTAAAAAGCCATTTTTCATGGGACTTTAATTCTTCCATCAATAATAAAGAATCTATTATAAGAATAGTATGCTGTGTAACATTCAAGGAATCCTTCAATGGCATTTCCATATCAGCTATATAATTGGCGACAGCTTTATATATTTCTTGATCTTTCTCTATTTCATTCTTATCTCTACAACATGGAAGCAAGAGTATTAAAGAACATATAATCAGCAGCCTTTTCATAATACATAGATACAAAAAAGCCTCGATCAAACGATCGAGGCTTTTAATTATTAATTACTAGAATTTAGATTAAGCATTTACAGCTTCTCTCTCTTCCATTGATTTAACTTCTCTTTGTGCAGATCCAACATAAGCAGACAATGGTCTGATAATTCTATTGTCAGCTGCTTGCTCCATAATGTGAGCAGTCCATCCAGTAATTCTTGACATTACAAAGATTGGAGTAAACATTTCAATATCAAATCCCATCATGTAATATGCAGGTCCTGCAGGGAAATCTAAGTTAGGATAGATATTCTTCTCTTCAATCATTGTATCTCTTAAGATGTTTGAGATTTGCATCCACTTCTCACCACCAGTGAAAGAAGCCATTTTCTCAGCATACTTAGTCATTGTAGGAACTCTAGAATCTCCAGACTTATAAACTCTGTGACCGAATCCCATTACTTTCTTCTTATTAGCTAATGCGTCTAACATCCATTCTTTAGCAGATGCAACTTCACCAACTTCTTTTAACATATGCATTACTTGCTCATTAGCACCTCCGTGTAATGGCCCTTTTAAAGCACCAATACCACCACAAACTGCAGAATAGATATCTGAAGTAGTAGAAGTAATTACTCTAGAAGCAAATGTAGAAGCATTGAAAGAATGCTCTGCATATAAGATTAGCGACACATCGAATGCCTTGATAACTTCCTTTGCAGGAATTTCACCAAAACACATATGGAAGAAATTCTCAGCAGCAGTTAAGTCAGACTTAGGTGCAATAAATTCTTTTCCTTCTTTATGTCTATAAGCAGCAGCAATGATAGTAGGTATCTTAGCTAACATTTGGATATATTTATCCATGTTTGTTGCTGGAGAATCATCCCAGATTCTTTCGTCTTCCATTCCTAAGAATGAAACGCCAGTTCTTAATGTATCCATTGGATGAGCTCCTTTTGGGAATTTCTGGATTACATCTAATAAATCTTGAGAGATTGCTCTATAATCTCTTTCTTTTGAAACAAAATCAGCTAACTCTACAGATGATGGTAATTCACCATTAACCATTAAGAAAGCAACTTCTTCCCAAGAACACTTTTCACATAAGTCTTGAACAGCATAACCTCTATAAGTTAAAGAGTTTGTTTCAGCCATTACTTTAGAAACAGAAGTGTCATCAGTTACAACTCCTGCTAATCCTTTAGGTACTACAATATTTTCTGACATATTATCTTGTTTTTATTTTAAAAATTTATCGACTTAGTCGATGGGTTATTGTTTATCAGAAAGCTCAAAATTATATAAGCTTTCATCGTATTTATTATAGGCTGGATAATCCAACACTTCATATAATCTAGATCTGGTCTGCATGATATCTAAAACAGCATCAGCATTACCCGTTTCTTTGATTGCTTTTAATCCTTGTTCTACTCCATACATCGCTAAACGTTGAGTAGTAACAGGATAGATGACTAAGTTAAATCCTAAGTTCTCTAATTCAGTTCTAGTTAATAGCCTTGACTTGCCAAACTCAGTCATATTAGCTAACAATGGCACATCGATGGCTTTTCTAAAAGCTTCAAACTCTTCTTGTGTTTTCATTGCTTCTGGGAAAATCATATCTGCACCCGCATCAACATAAGCTTTCGCTCTGTCTACCGCAGCATCAAACCCTTCCACACCTCTAGCATCTGTTCTTGCAATTACCAAAAAGTTATCATCGTTTCTAGAATCCGCAGCAGCTCTAACTTTACGAACCATCTCATCTCTAGTAACTAATTGCTTACCGTCTAAATGACCACATCTCTTTGGATTAACCTGATCTTCTAAATGACACCCT
>JBELBA010000248.1:0-2607 GCA_042095635.1 Chitinophagales bacterium | reverse complement strand
CTGGTAGGGATGCAGCAGTTAGAGCGATTAATGCATTTGGAATTGAAGTTACTGAGATTAGAGATACTACTCCACAACCTCATAACGGATGTAGACCTCCAAAACAAAGAAGAGTATAATTTAAAATTATAAAGAGAAAGAGTCATGGCAAGATATACAGGACCAAAGACAAAGATATCTAGAAAGTTAGGTGAGTCTATATACGATGAAGATAAGTACTTTGAAAGAAGAAATTATCCTCCAGGACAGCACGGAAACAATAGAAGAAGAAAGCAAAAGTCTGAGTATGCTTTACAATTAATGGAAAAGCAGAAGGCTAAATACACTTATGGTGTATTGGAAAAGCAGTTCAGAAACTTATACGACAGAGCTACTAGTGGTAAGGGTATTACTGGTCAAATCTTAATTCAATTATTGGAGGCTAGATTAGACAATTCAGTTTACAGATTAGGTTTAGCTCCAACTAGAAGAGGAGCCAGACAAATGGTTGCTCACAAGCATATTACTGTAAACGGTGTGGTAACTAATGTTGCATCATATTCTTTAAAAGCTGGTGATGTAATCGGTATTAACCCTAAATCAACCTCTAAGCCTTTATTTGAAGGTGTAGGATCTATTACTGAATCGAGATGGTCTTGGTTAGAGTGGGATGCTGCTTCAAAGAGCGGTAAATTCGTTCAGTATCCTGAAAGAGAGGATGTACCTGAAAAGATTAAAGAGCAATTAATCGTCGAGTTGTACTCGAAGTAAAACATTTAATTGAAACATTAAAACATTGTTATGGGAATATTAACATTTCAACAACCAGATAAAATTTTAATGCAAAAAGCTACTGATTTTGATGGGCTTTTTGAATTTAAACCTCTTGAACCAGGATTTGGTTTAACTGTAGGTAACGCATTAAGAAGAGTATTATTATCTTCTCTAGAAGGATATGCAATTACAGGAATTAAGATTTCTGGAGTAGATCACGAATTTTCCACTATAACAGGTGTTGTAGAAGATGTTACGGAAATCATTTTGAATCTTAAGCAAATTAGATTTAAGAAGGTTATCGATACAGATGTAAACGAGGAAAAAATCTATTTGTCTTTATCTAAGCAAGAGCAATTTAAAGCAGGGGATTTAGAGAAGTTTACTAATAGCTTCAAAATTATGAATCCTGATTTAGTGATTTGTAATATGGAGTCTTTCGTAAACTTAGAAATTGAGTTTACAATTAATAAAGGTAGAGGGTATGTATCTGCAGAAGAAAACGAAAGTGATGAAACCCCAATTGGATTCATTGCAATCGATGCGATCTATTGTCCTATTACTAATGTTAAGTATACTGTTGAGAATACAAGAGTTGAGCAAAAGACAGATTATGAAAAATTAATCTTAGAAGTATCTACTGATGGAACAATTCATCCGGAAGATGCTCTAAAAGCTGCTGCTAGAATCTTAATTCAACAATTAGTATTAATTACTGAAGACAAGATAAAGTTTGACGATATTACTTCTGAAGAAGAAGTATTAGTGGATGAGCAAGTACTTCAAATGAGAAAGTTATTAAAGACTCCAATTGAAGATTTAAATCTTTCTGTTAGAGCTTATAACTGTTTGAGATCAGCTAAGATTGAGTCTTTAGGAGATTTAGTTCACTATAATACAACTGATTTATTGAAGTTCAGAAACTTTGGTAGAAAGTCATTAAGTGAAATTGAAAACTTATTAACTGAGAAAGGTTTATCATTTGGAATGGATTTAGCTCCATACAAATTAAATGAAGATTTATAATGAGACACGGGAAGAAATTTAACCATTTAGGAAGGAAGTCGGCTCACAGAAAAGCAATGTTAAGTAACATGGCTAATTCTTTAATAGAGCATAAAAGATTAGAGACGACAGTAGCGAAGGCAAAGGCATTACAGCAGTTTGTAGAGCCAATCATTACTAAAGCTAAAACAGATACTACTCATTCTAGAAGAAATGCTTTTAGGTATTTAAAGAATAAGTATGCTGTAACAACTTTATTCACTGAAGTAGCTAATAAAGTTGGTGAAAGAAAAGGTGGATATACTAGAATCATTAAAACTGGATTCAGATTAGGAGATAACGCTGAGTTAGCTATGATTGAATTAGTTGATTACAATGAAATCTATGGTAATGAAGCTAAGCCAGCTAAGAAGAAAAGATCTAGAAGGTCTACTACAGCTAAGAAAACTGAAACTCCTGAAACAGAAGTTGCAACTGAAGAAATTGTAGATGCTCCAGCTGAAGAGCCAAAAGCTGAAACAGAAGCTCCTGCAAAGGAAGAAAAAGTTGAAGAGCCTAAGGCTGAAGCTAAAGAAGAAAAGAAAGAAGACGAGAATACAGAAGAGAAATAAATCTCAATTGTGAGTAACTTATAAGAAAAGGATAAAGCTTTGTTGCTTTATCCTTTTTTTTTGTTCTGAATTAAGGTTAATTTTGTTCAAATACAACGTAATGAGTGACTTATTAAATCATAGCAAAGATGCTATTCTATTATTAGAGGATGGGAAAGTCTTTAAAGGTAAGGCAGCTGGTATGATTGGTACAACTAATGGTGAAATCTGTTTTAATACAGGAATGACTGGTTACCAA
>JBELBA010000247.1:0-2565 GCA_042095635.1 Chitinophagales bacterium | reverse complement strand
TAGATTGTTTGATTATTGCATGATATGGATGCATTCGATTGGTGTAAGTGATTTAGCATTTGGATTTAATATGTTTTCAGGTAAAAATTTCTTTCAAAAGATCGTTGCATTTTTTTCAATTATACCTGCTGGATTGATGTTCATTCTATTCCTGATTTTTTCTGTACTATTCAAAGCTGGTGAGATGAAAGAAGATGCGCCAATTCATTATGTTTTTGCAAAGAAATAATAGAAATGAGTAACATTACTGTAATCAGGAAATTAAATACGAAAGGGATATAAAATTAGGTGTGAATACACTATTTTTAACTAATAATAATTTATAAAAAATATACACTTTTATGGCAAAAGTTTTAGTAGTAGGTGGAGCTGGATTTATTGGTACTTATATCTGCAGAGAGTTATTAGAGTTAGGACATACTCCTGTAATATTTGATGCTTTTATAAATTACATTTCCCCACTAAGTAGTGCTTATCAAAGATATTTACAGTATAGATTTGAAGGTATTGAAGATAAAATTGAAATATTAAGAGGAGACGCGAGGAATAAAGATCAAATAAGACGGGCTATTATGAAGCATAAGCCTTCTCATATTATTCATATGGCTGCATTGCCTATTGCCGATTTAAGTAATGAGTCTTCAGAAGAAGCAATTGATAGTATTGTTTCAAGTGCTACAAATGTGTTGGAAGTAATTAGAGATGTTGATTTTGTAAAGCGTTTTGTATTTGCATCTTCTTCTATGATTTATGGAGATTTTGAATACACTCCTTGTGATGAAGAACACCCTAAGAGACCAAAGGAAGTATATGGTGGTACAAAGTATGCAGGAGAAATAATTGTTCAAGCTTTTGCAAGAAGATTTGGATTAAAGTATTCGATAGTTAGACCTTCTGCTGTATATGGTCCTACTGATGTAAATAGAAGAGTATCGCAAATATTTGTAGAGAACGCATTATTAGGTAAGCCAATTCATTTACATGGAGACGGATCAACACCATTAGACTTCACTTATATCAAAGATATTGCACATGGATTCGTTTTAGCAACATTCCATGAGAACGCAGAAAATGAAACGTTTAATATCACAACGGGTGAAGGGAAAACATTAAAAGATTTTGCAGAGGAATTGCAAAAGTATTTTCCTGATTTAGAAATAGCTTATAAACCAATAGACGTATTTAGACCAAAAAGAGGAAGTCTTTCTATTGAGAAGGCAAGAAAGTTAATTGGTTATGAACCTCAGTATAATTTAGAAAAAGGTGTTAAAGAATACGTAGAATTTTTAAAAGATAAACCACTATTGTAATATGGATGTACCTTTAGTAGTACCTTATATAGATGAACGTGAAGAAGAGATCGTATTAGATGTTTTAAGATCTGGTTGGTTTGCTCACGGTCCAAGAAACAAAGAGTTTGAGGCGGATTGGGCCAAAAAGTTTGGCGTAAAGCACGCAATAAGCATGAATTCTTGTGCTTCTACTTTGCATGTTGCTATACAAGCTTCAGGAATTACTGGAGAAGTAATTCTTCCTAGTTTCACTTTCGTTGCATCCGCAAATGCAGTGATTACAGCAGGTGCTATACCAGTATTTGCAGATATTGATCCGGATACACTCAATATTGATCCAAAATCAATTGAGGCATTAATTACTGATAAAACAGAAGCGATTATGCCTGTTCATTGGGCTGGTCAGGTTGCAGATATGACTGCAATCATTAAACTTGCTGAAAAACATAACCTTGTTGTTATTGAAGATTCTGCAGAAACAATTGGAGGAACTCATAAAGGACAGCTAGGTGGTACATGGGGAATTGGATGTTATTCTTTTTACCCAGGAAAAAATATGACAACGGCTGAAGGTGGTATGTTTACTACAAATGATGATGCAGTTGCTGAAAAAGCAAGAATCATTATGGGACATGGAATATCCAAAACAACATTAGATAGACATGAAGGAAAAGCACAGCCTTGGATTAGATCTGCAGTAATGGCAGGATATAATTTTAGAATGAGTAATCTACATGCTGCAATTGGCGTAGTTCAATTGTCAAAGTTAGATGAAATGAATAATAAGCGTCAAGAGAATGCTGCTTATTATATGGATGGGTTAAAGAATATAGAGGGATTAGTATTACCACATGTTGAATCAGAGAACAGTCATGTTTGGCAAATGTTTACTGTAAAAGTAGATATGGACAAAAGGGATGATCTAGTTAATTATTTAAGAGATCAAGGGATTGGTGCTTCTGTGCATTTCGATCCGCCATTACATAAAATGAAACCTTATGCAAACGTGAAGAATGCAGAAAATCTGCCAATTACAAATGATTCCTATAAGCGTATTATAACACTACCAATGTTCCCACACTTAGCGAAAGAACAAATGGACTTCGTAATTAAACACATAAAAATATTTTTGAATGTATAGTTCAGAAAATAAAATAGCAAAGGTTATTGCTTTTATTCCTGCTTTGAATGAGGAAGAAGCATTAGAACATGTTATCACTAACATGAAAGAGACCTATGCAGATAGTGTATCTAGAGGTTGGGAACTTCAAGT
>JBELBA010000246.1:0-2628 GCA_042095635.1 Chitinophagales bacterium | reverse complement strand
GGAGATAGTCCTGCTGCAATGAGGTATACAGAGGCTAGATTACAGAAGATAGCTGAAGAAATGTTAAAGGATCTTGACAAAGAGACTGTTGACTTTAGATTAAACTTTGATGATACTCTAGAAGAGCCTACAGTTTTACCTGCAAAAATTCCTAATCTTTTAGTGAATGGAGCTTCTGGTATTGCTGTTGGTATGGCTACTAACATGCTGCCACATAATATTTCAGAGGTTATTGATGGTACTATTGCTTATATTGATAATAAAGAAATTGAGATTGAAGAATTAATTACTCACATTAAAGCACCTGATTTCCCTACTGGAGGAACGATTTATGGTTACTCAGGTGTTAAGAGTGCTTTTGAAACTGGAAGAGGTAAAGTTGTAGTAAGAGGTAAGGCTACCATTGAGCCAATGGATAGTGGGTTAAGAGACAGAATTATTGTTACTGAAATTCCTTACCAAGTCAATAAGTCTTCATTAATTATTAAAACAGCTGAACTGGTTAATGATAAGAAGATTGAAGGTATCTCTGATATCAGAGATGAATCTGATAGAAACGGAATGAGAATTGTGTACGAATTAAAAAGAGATGCAATTCCTAATGTTGTACTAAATCACTTGTATAAGTATACTCAATTACAGACTTCATATGGTGTAAATAATATTGTTCTTGTAAAAGGAAGACCAATGTTATTGAATGTGAAGGAAATGATTGGATATTTCGTTGAGCATAGACATGATATCGTTGTTAAGAGAACGGAATATGAGTTAAGGAAAGCAGAAGAAAAGGCGCATATTTTAGAAGGTTTAATTATTGCTCAGGATAATATTGATGAGGTTATTAAGTTAATTAGAGCATCGAAAACACCTGAAGAAGCAAGAACTGGGTTGATGACTAAGTTTTCTTTGTCTGAAATTCAAGCAAGAGCAATCTTAGATATGAGGTTGCAGAAATTAACCGGTCTAGAAATAGATAAGTTAAAGAAAGAATATGCTGAGATTATGGAATTCATTGCTGAGTGTAAGGATATCTTAGGAAATGAAGAAAGAAGAATGCAAATTATCAAAGATGAGCTGATTGAAATGAAAGAAGCTTATGGAGATGAGAGAAGATCTAACATTGAATACTCTTCTGAAGAATTCTCTATAGAAGATATGATTCCTAATGAAGAAGTAGTTGTAACTATTTCTCATGAAGGTTATGTGAAAAGAACCTCATTAGAAGAATATAAAGTTCAGAATAGAGGAGGAAGAGGAAGTAAAGGTTCTAAGACTAAAGATAAAGATTTCATTGAAGAAATATTTGTAGCATCTACACATAACTACTTATTGTTCTTTACTGAGAAAGGAAGATGTTTCTGGTTAAGAGTATTTGAAGTGCCTGAAGGAGCGAAAGCAACTAAAGGAAGACCAATTCAAAACTTAATTAATATTCCTTCTGATGATAGTTTGAAAGCATTTATAAATGTTACTTCTATCACAGACGAAGATTATATTAATAACCACCATGTAGTATTTTGTACGAAGAAAGGTCAAATCAAGAAAACAATTCTTGAGGCTTATTCTAGACCAAGAGTAAATGGTGTTAATGCAATTACTATTAATGAAGGTGATGAATTATTAGAGGCTAAACTTTCTGATGGTCAGTCACATATATTAATGGCAGCACAATCTGGTAAGTGTATTCATTTCCCAGAAGAGAAAGTTAGACCAATGGGTAGAACTGCTGCGGGTGTTAGAGGTATGACTACTGCTGGTCCTGAGGATGAGTTAGTTGGAATGGTAGTTGTGAATAAAGAAGAAATGGAAGAATATAATATCCTTGTTGTTTCTGAGCAAGGGTATGGTAAACGTTCTGATATTGAAGATTATAGAATTACCAATAGAGGTGGTAAAGGTGTAAAAACTATTTCTATCACTGATAAAACAGGTCAGTTAATTGCTATTAAAGCAGTTAAAGATGATAACGACTTAATGATCATTAATAAATCTGGTATTACAATCAGAATGCATGTTGATGCAATGAGAGTAATGGGAAGAAACACGCAAGGTGTTAGATTAATTAAGCTAGGTAAGAATGATGAAATTGCTGCAGTTGCAAAAGTTACTAAAGAAGAAGATGAAGAAGAATTAACTTACGATGAAGATGGTAATGTTATTGAAGCTTCTACTGAAGAAGAAACTGAAGGTGGAGCTGCTGAGGATACATCATCTGAAGAAGGAGATGCTAACGAAGAAGAATCTTCTGAGGAATAATTTTCAAAATAAGATTAAAATTTTAATTTTATAACAAGCTCTTCAATTTGGGGAGCTTGTTTTTTTTAGATAAAGGATTTAATATGAAAAAGCTAATATTACAAAGTTTAATGATCGGTATAGTTTCATTCTCGTTTGCTCAAAAAGAGAAAATGATATCGGCATCTCAATATTTAAAGTCAGGAGATTTAGTAAATGCAAAAGATAGAATTGATATTGCTGTAAATCACGAAAAAACTAAAGCAAATCCAAAAGCTTGGTTTTATAGAGGTGAAATTTACAAATCAATATCAAAATCAAAGGATACTACTATAAGTAAACTTCATGCTAATCCTTACAAAGAAGCTATTATGTCTTACTCTAAATCAATAG
>JBELBA010000245.1:0-2631 GCA_042095635.1 Chitinophagales bacterium | reverse complement strand
AAAATTCCGAAGTAATATATAAAGATGGGATTAAGGATGGTAAATGTCTTTATTACTGGGAAAATGGAAATAAAAAGTTAGAAATCGATTATAATAATGAGATCATTGATGGAAAGTATACTAGTTTTTTTGAAAATGGTAATCCAGAATTCTTAGAAAGCTTTAAAGCTGGAACACCAAATGGAGAATGGGCTATCTATTTTGAAAACGGACAGAAGAAAACAGAAGAAACTTATCAAGATGGTGTAAAAAATGGTGGTTTTATTTCCTGGTATGAAAATGGTCAGATGGAATCTAAGGGAGAACTAAAGGCTGGATTAGAAAACGGTGAGTGGACGACTTGGCATGAGAATGGACAAGAAGAAAGCAAAGGAGTATACATAGATAACCAAGCAGATGGCATTTGGATGACATACTTTGAAGACGGACAGATTGCAAGCGAAGGAATGTATATTATGGATGATAAAACCGGAGAATGGAAGTGGTATCATAAAAATGGACAATTAAGACAATCTGGAAATTTTACAGCAGGTAAAAAAGATGGAATCTTTAAAAGATATTCGGATTTAGGTGAAGAAACACAGACTGCAAGCTATAAAAATGGACATAAGCTATAAAGTTAATAACGCTATAATAACAACCTAGGCTTATTCGAATTAACAGATGACAATTACTTTGTAAAAGTGGTTTATTAGGATGGAACTTCAACAACGAAAAAATTCAGCAAGGCCAATTAGCGCGAATATTCGTAACTTCGGGTATGTCCGAAATCAAAAAAGATATTAGATCCTTAAGTCAAGAAGATATTTCTAACTTTTTAGAAGAACAAGGAGAGCCCAAGTTTAGAGCAAAGCAAATCTATCAATGGCTTTGGCAAAAGTCTGTTACAGATTTTGATGATATGACTAATCTTTCTAAAGACCTTAGAACATTATTCAAAGCTCATTTCATGATTAAGGCTGTTGAAATTAAGGTGATTCAGCAAAGCAGTGATGGAACAGTTAAAGTTGGTTTTCAATTAACGGATGGTAATATTATTGAGGGAGTTATTATCCCAACTGATGACAGAAATACTGCCTGTATCAGTTCTCAAGTTGGATGTAGCCTTGATTGTAAATTCTGTGCCACTGGTTATCTAAAGAGAATGAGGAATATATCTGATTTTGAGATTTATGATCAGGTAGCGGCCTTAAATAAAATCAGTTTAGAGAAATTTGGAAAACCCCTTACCAATATCGTTTACATGGGTATGGGAGAACCTTTATTAAATTATAAGAATGTCTTACAATCTATAGAATATATCACTAATCCGAATGGATTAGGAATGTCTCCAAGAAGAATTACACTTTCAACTTCTGGTGTCTCTAAAATGATTAAGAAATTAGCTGACGATGATATCAAAGTAAATTTAGCATTTAGCTTACATGCACCAACAAATAAAAAAAGAAGTGAGATTATGTCTATAAATAATTCTAATCCATTGGAAGAAGTCATTGATGCATTAGAATATTTCTCTACAAAACTAAAACGTAAAGTTACCTTCGAATACGTCGCATTAAAAGGCTTTAATGAAAACATTGAAGACGCAGACGCATTAGCAAAATTATGTAGTAGACTTAAAAGTAAAATCAATATCATCAGTTATAATCCAATTGATGAAGCAGATTTCGAAAGATCTACTTCTAATAGATTAGATCGATTTATTCAAAGATTAACACAGAAAGGCGTTCAAGTTTCTGTAAGAAAATCTAGAGGAGATGATATCGATGCTGCTTGTGGTCAATTAGCTAATAAAGTAAGAAACGAATGACCTTAGAGGAAGACAAGAAATTAATTCGAACATCCATCATAATGGCTATTATGATTGTTTTTCTACCGTGGGCGATAAAAGCACTTGAGGTTGGATTGGATGATCGTTTTTCTAATCTAGGGATCTATCCCCGTAAGATAGTTGGTCTATTAGGTATTTTAACACATTGGTTGGTGCATGGAGATTTCAATCATTTGCTATCTAATACCTTTCCATTCTTTATGGGCTTAGCCCTACTCTTTTATCATTACAGGAAAATTTCATTTGAAGTAATTGTCTACCTATCATTAACTACAGGTCTTTGGGTATGGATAATGGGAAGATCAGGTACTGTGCATATAGGTGCTAGTGGATTAGTCTATGCTATTTTAAGCTTCCTTATATTTTCTGGCATCATTAGTAAAAACAAAAGACTAATGGCAGTAGGACTAATTGTCATCTTCCTACATGGAGGCTTAATTTATGGACTTATCTATGGTTTTTTTAAAGAAGGAATAAGTTATGAAGCACACCTATCAGGCTTTTTAGCAGGTATTCTTTATGCCTATTGGTTTAAAGCTAAATTGATTCCTGAAGTAAAGATTAAAAAATCAAATATTGGTCAAATTTATGTTGATCAATACTGGCAAGAACAAAATAATACGATTGACCAAGCTGTGAATTTTGAGTATACTTTTATAGAAAAAGAGGATCCACAAGACTAGGAAATATTATTTATCTTTATTCAAAATTAATGTGATGAGAATAACGCTACTTTGTACAATACTTTTTATTTCTCAACTGACATATGCAGTTGAAGGAATGTGGTTGCCTCAACTTTT
>JBELBA010000244.1:0-2690 GCA_042095635.1 Chitinophagales bacterium | reverse complement strand
AACCAGCTGTTGAAAGTATTAATGGCCTATCCCCCGTTATAACAGTTGCTCAAAAAACTACCGGCAACAGTATCAAATCAACTGTAGGGACAATGTCCGACTTGTACAGTTATTTAAGATTATTATTTGCAAGATGCGGTACAACAACAAAACCGATTAAACTTTCAAGATCACTTTTCTCCTTTAATAGTGAATATGGACAATGCCCGCATTGTAAAGGTATTGGTCAAGAAGAACAAATAGATATCAATAAACTAATTGTAGATCCTTCTTTGAGTATTAGAGAAGGTGTATTAGCACCTACTCTACCTACTGGTTACATTATGTACAGTCAAGTAAGAATGGAAGTCTTAAACACTTTATGTGAAGCTGAAGGCTTTAACGTAGATATTCCATGGAACCAACTCAGCCAAAGACATCAAGAAGTTATTCTATATGGAAGTAATAAAATTAAGGTTGAGTTTGGTAAGCATAGTTTAGCCTCTAGAATGAAATGGACTGGTATTAAAGCTAAGCCACCAGAGGAAGACTATTATAAGGGTATGATCCCTATGATGACTGATATTCTTAGAAGAGATAGAAATATCAATATTCTAAAATATGTAAGTGCTAAAGAATGTACTGCATGTAAAGGCCATCGATTAAATGAAGATGCTTTAGCTGTAAAATTGAAAGGCAAAAGCATTAGTGATATAGTACAATTAGAACTAGAAGATTTATATGCATGGCTAAGCAATGAAGAATGGGACGATACTGCACAAAATATTATCAATAGTTTTCTACCTCAAATTACCTTGTTAAAGGATATAGGTTTAGGTTACTTAAGCTTAAACACTGCTGCAAAAAGTCTTTCTGGAAGCGAATCTCAAAGAATTAAGTTGGTTAATCAATTAGGTGCCAACTTAAGTGATGTGCTGTATATCTTTGATGAACCTTCAATTGGATTACATGCAACTGAGAATATAAAAATCATTCATCAGCTAAAAAAACTCGTAGCGCAAGGCAATACAGTTATTGTTGTAGAACATGATTTGGATACCATTGAATCTGCCGATTGGATTGTAGAAGTAGGACCAAAGGCAGGAATAAATGGTGGAGAGATCTTATTTAATGGTAGTATTGAAAACTTTAATCAATCAAATCATAATAGCCCCACCAGAAATGCAATTATTGCTTCAAAAACAACATTACAACTAAAACAGAAAAGCCTTAAATATAGTATAGGATTGAATGCTTGTACTGCAGCAAATTTAAAATCTATAGATGTTCAATTTCAATTAGCACATATAAATGTAGTTAGTGGAAAATCTGGAAGTGGAACAACTTCATTAATCAATGAATCATTGATTCCTTTATTAGAAAACAAAACTAATGCAGTTGCCAAAATTCAATCATTCAGCGGACTTGAACATATTAATGGCTATTTATATGTAGATCAAAAACCGATTGGAAGAAGTCCAAGAAGTAACCCAGCTACCTACTTAGGTATTGCTGACCCTATAAGAGACTTATTTGCTTCCTTAACAGAAGCCAAGGCAAAGAAGTATACTAAATCTAGATTCTCTTTTAATAATAAAGGAGGTAGATGTGAGACTTGTGAAGGAGCAGGTAAAATTCAAATTGGCATGCATATACTAGGAAAAATTGACCAAGTATGTGGCAGCTGTGGCGGAAAAAGATTTAACGCGGAGACATTATCTATTAAATATAATGGGCTAAATATTGCTGAAATTTATCAATTATCCGTCCAGGAAGCGATTGATCATTTTAGTGCAGTTCCTAAAATACTCAAAGGCTTATTGAGTTTACAAAAGGTTGGATTGGATTATCTAAGTCTTGGACAATCTTCTACTAGCTTATCTGGCGGAGAAGCTCAAAGAATAAAATTGGCTAATGAATTACAACAAAAGCAAAAGCCAAACACCTTATATATTTTTAATGAACCTAGTATTGGTTTGCATTATCAAGACTTAATACAGTTTATAAATGTTCTTAAAGCACTCACTGATAAAGGACATACTGTGATTTGTATAGAGCAAGATGACACCCTAATTAAACATGCAGATTGGCTTATAGAATTAGGCCCTGGTAGCGGAAAGAATGGAGGACAATTGGTCTATCAGGGAATTCCAAGAAGGAAGGAAAAAGTCGAAATAAAAAGAACAAGTAATAAAATTGAACAACATAGAAGTATAGAATTAAGAGGAGTGAAGACTCATCTATTGAAAAATATAGCTGTTCAATTCCCTAAAAATGAAATAAGTGTAGTCACTGGATTATCAGGTAGTGGTAAATCATCCTTAGTGATAGATACTTTACATGCAGTGTCTTCTAGTAGATTCTCTAGTGCTATGTCTACTTATGTAAGAAGCTTAATACAAGAGCATAATAGTGCACAAATAGAAAGTGTAAAAGGATTAGGACCAACGATATCTATTACAAGAAAAAGAAGCACCTACAATCCTAAATCGACACTTGCTACATCAACTGGAATATATGCTATTCTAAGAGTTTTATACTCCAGAATCAGCCATATTGATGGATATGATTATACTGCTCAGCAATTCTCGTTTAATCATGAATTGGGAGCTTGTATCAATTGTAATGGAAGTGGATGGCTAACATTAGCCCAGGAAGCAACAATTATTGAAGATCCTTCTAAAAATATATTTGATGGTGCCTTTAAGAAT
>JBELBA010000243.1:0-2694 GCA_042095635.1 Chitinophagales bacterium | reverse complement strand
GATCTGATATAGATAGTACAGAATTGGCAAATTGGAAATCTGCATAATCTAAATTAAAAGGACTGCTTATCGAAAACATCCATTGAAAGCTTTCGATATTACCACCATCAAAAAAATTGATATAAGAATAACCTAGCCCTAATCTTAATTCTTTAATCTGTCTATTTAGTGAAACTTGTGGAACTATATATGCTCCACCTCCATCTGGTGCTCCAGCTCCACCACCTCCGCCAAAGTGTAGACTTGCATCTATTCCTATATTTTCTGTTAGCTTACTTTGATAACCTATATTAGTACCAAAGGTGATAAAACCACCTCTAATCCCAGTTAAACTCCCATAAAAACCAGCTCCCATATACCAATGCTGATTGAGAAATAAATTAGAATGCACTCCACTATGTCCTAGTGCCTCTGTATCTGCTACCATGATCTGAAATAACTCTCCTTTTACAAAACCCTTTTGACTTATTTTTTGCGGTATATCTGTGTTTTGTCCATGTAACAGACTGGAGATAACACAAGTAAGAATGACTAAACAGCTTTTCATAGTACTACAAATATCGGATTAATATTTAAAAGCTTAAATTTAGTATATGTCTGCAAAGCCAATATTAATTGATACCTGTGTTCTTTTTACTGGAGAAGTTAGAAAGCTATTATTAATAATGGCTAAGCATAATATCCTTCAACCTTATTGGAGTGAAATCATTTTTGAAGAATGGCGACGTAATTCTAAATTCAATATAGAAGATCAAATCACAGCCTTAAAAAACGATTATCCATCAGCTTTAGTTACAGACTTTGAAGATATGATAAATGATATCCAATTAAGAGATAAAGATGATAGACATGTTATTGCAGCTGCTTTTAAAGCAAAAGCAGATTTAATCATCACCTTTAATATAAAAGACTTCCCATACATGAAGTTGCATCCTTACCAATTAGATAAATCTCACCCAGATATCTTTTGTCTAAACATGATCAAAGCTCATCAAGGAATAATTGAAGATATTAAAGCAAACATATCACTTGATGAATTAGAAAAATGTAATTTAACTAAGACAATAAACTATTTAAAACAATAAGATGACTGGACTAAACCCTTACTTGGTATTTCAAGGCCGATGCAAAGAAGCTTTTGGATTTTACGCTAAAGCATTAAATGGAGAAATTGTATTTACACAAACAGGTGGTGAAAGCGGAATGGATGTTCCCGATGAACAAAAAGACCTTATAATGCATATCACACTAAACTTTGATGGTAATACAATTATGGGATCTGATGATTTCTTATCTAATGCAAAACTAGGTACTAATGTACATTTATCAATTGCAACAGATGACGTAAATAAAGGTTCTAAATTCTTTAAAAACTTATCTAAAGACGGAAAAGTAGATATGCCGATGGAAAAACAAAATTGGGGTTCTACTTTTGGAATGCTTACTGATAAATATGGTATAAAGTGGATGGTAAATGTAGACGAAAAGTCTTAAAACTTTAATACTTTAAATCTTTAATGGTGTTTTACAATTTAATTAGAATGAGTATTATATTTATGTAATGATACTGTTATTAGACAAAAATCACCTATCTGCGCTTTCAAAAGTTTGTTTTGAAAGCGTCAATGAACTAGACTATTTATTGTTAAAGGAATTTGATTAATTTTAATTTCATGCGTATCATTTCAGGTAAATATAAACGCTTACAAATTCAAGCTCCTAAAAATATTCCATCTAGGCCAACTACAGATATGGCTAAATCTGGCTTGTTTAATATCTTGCATAATGCCTGGAATTTTGAATACAAGAAAGTATTAGATCTTTTTTCTGGAACAGGTAATATAGCCTATGAATTTGCTTCTAGAGGTTGCACGCCTATTACAGCAATAGAACAAAATAGCAAATGTGTTAAGTTTATTAAATCATTTGCACAACAGCATCAAATGCCGATATCGATATTACAAACAGATGTATTTAAATACCTCAGCACATGTACAGAGCAATTCAATATCGTATTTGCAGATCCTCCTTATGCATTGATACAAGAGATAAAAACATTACCTGACTTGGTATTTGATAATGACATTATTAAAGATGAAGGTTGGTTGATTATAGAAACAGATGATCGATCTAACTTTGATGATCATCCAAAACTCCTTGAGCAGCGATCCTACGGAGGAAGTATCTTCTGGATTTTTGAGTAATAACTATCGAATACTCCTATCCTTTCATGCTATATAATTCTATATATTTGTTGCATGAAAAAAATCATTTATCTAGTCGCTATTGTCTTTGGTATCGCTACCATGACCTTTTTTAAATTCACAGAAGAAATGAATAATCAAGAAAATCCTTTCTACTCAGATCATTATGGAACACCTCATAATACGCCTGCTTTTTCTAAGATAAAGAACAAGCATTATGAAGAAGCTTTTATGAAAGGAATGGAAGAAAAAAGAGCTGACATAAAAGCTATCATTGAAAATAAGGAAGAACCTAACTTTGAAAATGTAATTGTTGCATTTGAAAAATCTGGTCTATTATTAGATAGAGTATCAAATGTATTCTATCATTTTACTGGTGCACATACTAATGATACAATCAAGGCATTATCTAAAAAACTTTCTCCGCTATTAACAAGCTTAGATGATGAAATCTATATGAACTTAGCTTTATTCAATAAAGTAAAAGCCA
>JBELBA010000242.1:0-2741 GCA_042095635.1 Chitinophagales bacterium | reverse complement strand
ATTCCTACCAACCCCCATATAAGGAATACCAGCTTTAGCAAAGGATAAATACTTGATCGCTGTATATACACACTCATATCTAGCATTCATGTTTTGAATACCATTTCTCTTATAATAAGGTCCAAAACCTAATACCAAATCCGTCTGATCATCAAATGGTGCTAGCATCTCCGAAATCCATGCTTTAGAGATGGGCTCACAATCTGCATCTGTTACTAATATGATTTCGTTTTGTGCTTGCTCTATACCAAACTGAAGTGCATACTTCTTTCCAGGATATTTAGATTTATCAATATCTAATCTATAGAACTTAACATACTCGCTATTATTAGCTGCTTCCTCCATGATATTCCCTGTTTCATCGGAAGAGCCGTCATCTACTAATACAACTTCAAAGTCTGAATATTCTTGTTGGATAATTAAGTCTAATCCTTCTTGAAGGTTAATAGCTTCATTTCTAGCACAAAGTATTACTGATACAGATCTATATTTTCCATCACCTGGTTTTTCTCTGGATAGTAAACGAATAAAGAAGTAGAAATAATAGAAAATTATTCCTGCAAAACTAGCATATAGTGTATATGTAACGATATCCCAAAACATAAAGAAAATGCAAGTTACAAGATTTTCATTACAAGTTAATTAGCAAAAAGAAATGTTTTCATCATTTCTAGGTATTCATTGATTTAACTACTTTTACAATATGAAATTTGATTTGATAAAAACGGATGATTCTAGTAATGCAAGAGCTGGAGTTTTACATACAGATCACGGAAAAATAGAAACACCTATTTTCATGCCTGTAGGAACCCTTGGTGCAGTAAAGTCTTTACATGTAAAAGATATAGAACAAGAGATCAATCCTGACATCATTTTAGCAAATACTTACCACATGTATTTAAGACCAGGTATAGATGTCTTAGAAGCAGCTGGGGGTATTCACAAATTTCAATCTTGGGAAAGACCGATACTAACAGATTCTGGTGGTTTCCAAGTATATTCTTTATCTCAGATAAGAAAGATTAAAGAAGAAGGTGTTACCATTCGTTCTCATATAGACGGAAGTAAACACTTATTTACACCAGAGAATGTAATGGATACGCAGAGGTCTATCGGTGCAGACATCATTATGGCATTCGATGAATGTACACCGTATCCTTGCGAATATGATTATGCTAAAGATTCTATGGAAATGACACATCGTTGGCTAAAACGTTGCTGTGATAGATTTGATAGTACAGAAGCAAAATATGGATATGAGCAAACCCTCTTCCCTATTGTACAAGGAAGCATCTATAAAGATTTAAGAACAAAATCTGCTGAGACTATTGCATCTTTTGGAAGAGATGGAAATGCTATTGGAGGATTATCTGTTGGTGAACCACATGAAGATATGTACGAGATGACAGACTTAGTTTGTAATATCTTACCAAAGGACAAGCCTAGATATTTGATGGGCGTTGGTACACCTGCTAACTTATTAGAATGTATGGCTTTAGGTGTAGACATGTTTGATTGTGTAATGCCAACAAGAAATGCTAGAAACGGAATGCTATTTACAAGTGAAGGATTTATAAACATAAGAAATCAAAAATGGGAGAAAGACTTTAGTCCTATTGATCCTAATGGAACTTCTTATGTTGATCAAAGATATAATAAAGCTTATTTGAGGCATTTAATGAAAGCCAATGAGATGACTGGTGCGGCAATTGCGTCAATTCATAATTTAAGTTTCTATTTATGGCTGATGAGAGAAGCTAGAAAGCATATCATTGCAGGAGACTTTACTACTTGGAAAAATCAAATGGTTAAGAAAGTAAGTACTAGACTTTAGATCTTACCTGCTCGCATTAGTAGCCTTGCTGCTAATAAGCCAAAAAGCACATTAGGAAACCATACTGCTACAATTGGAGACAAGCCAGCATTAGCTGCGTATATGGTACAAATTTTTGCAATAAAAATATAGGAGAAACCAACGATTAAAGCAACAATCAATTGCATTCCTATTCCTCCTCTTATCTTTTTACTAGCAAAAGAAAAACCAATGATAACCAATATAAATATTGAAAAAACATAGGCATTACGCTCATAGAGTTTTACCTCATAATGTGCAATCATGCCACTTCCTTTGATCTTCTCTTCCGCAATAAAATCTTTCAACATAGGAGTAGTTAGATTTTCTAAATAATCTGACTTTCTAGAAAAATCTTTAGGTGTAATATTAAGCGAAGTATCTAGGATTGTACCGTGCTTTAATTGTTCTTTTAAGCCACTTACATGTCGTATGGTATAATTGGAAATTCGCCATGATTTAGTCTTTCCATTCCATGTGACTCTTGGAGATCTTAATTTATAAGACAGTTCTCCTTGTTCGTTAAATTTCTCTAATGCAAATTTATAACCAACCGAGTCTTGCGTATTATAATGCTCGAAATAGACAAAAGTGTTTGGAGAGTCTTGGAAATGTATATTACGATCTGTATTCCTGTATTTATGTCTGATGTAGGTATTCTCGAAATCTAGTCTTACCTTATTAGCATGAGGAAGCACGTAGTGATAGCCTAACCAACTAAAGCAAGCAAACAAAACAGATGCTACTATATATGGCACCAATATTCTATTAATAGACACTCCACTGCTTAAAACAGCGATAAACTCTGATCGCATAGCTGTCCTAGAAGTGAATATTACTACAGAAAGAAAAATAAATAAAGGAGCTAAAAGCATCCCAGATCGGAAGA
>JBELBA010000241.1:0-2818 GCA_042095635.1 Chitinophagales bacterium | reverse complement strand
GCAGGGCATTTGTTTGTTAATACTGGTTTTATAGAGTTTGTAGAAACACCAGAAGAAATTACTGCTGTATTAGCACATGAAATTGGTCATATAGAACACAGACATGTAATTAGAAAGCTAGTAAAGGAATTAGGAATAGCGATTGTCTTTGGTGTCTTAACGGGAGATAATGGAGAGTTTGTTAGAGATATGTCCAGAGCGATGTTATCTACAGGTTTTGATAGAGGACAAGAAGCGGATGCAGATAATTTTGCTTTCGATTTATTAACTAAAGTAAACTTGAAGCCAACGCATATTGCTACCTTCTTTAGAAGATTAAAAGAGAAAGGACACGATGTACCAGCGTTTATGGAGTTATTTTCTACACATCCCAATCATAATTCTAGAATCAAATCAGCTATTGAGTTTCCTCTTCCAGAAGACTTCGAAGAAGATACTTTAAACATCGATCTTGAAGCTTTACAAACTGCATGCAAAAGGTATTAAGGGATAATTTTAACTTTAATTCCCAACCTCAAATACATTACGTTATGGCATTGTATTATATAGTATGGAAAGACTATATAACGAAAGCACGCCTGGTAAACAGAAGACACTTTATTTAATGATTAAGGATTGGAGTGATCGTACTTACGAGTACAATGATCTGGTCATGATCCCAAAAGACTCGAAGCTGAATGAGCTGAAATTACTAGTAAAAGAACTTGGCTATAACAGCATTCAGGTATTATTCGATTGGAAAAAGGTATTCCATGATACCACAGAAGTATGGGAGTTATTCGATGCTATCACAAATAAAACTGGGATAAAGCAAGTTTATGCGCCAGACATAGAATACAAGCCTCATTATCTTTAAAAAGCATTGATTTCATCCTTTCAGAAAACTTTGAGGAAGATACATTAAACCTTAACTTGCAGGAATAATATTACACTTGTAAATAGATAGAAATGGATCCAAGACTAGTAGCTTTCGAAAGACTTTTAAATATTATGGATGACTTAAGAGAAAAGTGTCCATGGGATAAAAAGCAAACTTTAGAAACACTGAGACCTTTAACAATAGAGGAAACCTACGAGCTTACAGACGCTATTTCTGATGGAGATCTAAAGGGGGTAAAAGAAGAACTTGGAGATTTATTCTTACATCTAGTATTCTATTCTAAGATAGGAACAGAAAAAGGTGCCTTTACTGTAGATGATGTTCTTAATGGAGTATGTGATAAATTGATCCATCGTCATCCTCACATCTATGGAGAGGTTCAAGTAGCAGATGAAGAAGAGGTGAAGCGTAACTGGGAGAAACTGAAGATGAAAGAAGGGAAGCAGTCTTTATTAGAAGGCGTTCCTAAATCTTTACCAGGATTAGTAAAAGCGACAAGAGTACAAGATAAAGTTAAACAAGTTGGTTTTGAGTGGGAACATAAATCTCAAGTTTGGGATAAAGTAGAAGAAGAGATTACAGAGCTAAAAGAAGCAGAAGTAAATGGAGATATCAAAGAAATCGAAAAGGAATTCGGTGATGTATTATTTGCCTTAACCAATTACGCTAGATTCCTGAATGTAAACCCAGACAATGCTTTAAGCATCACTAACCAGAAGTTTATCAATCGTTTTCAGTATATAGAAAAAGTAGCTACAGAAGAAGGGAAAGATCTTAATGATATGTCACTAGAAGAAATGGAAGCGATTTGGGTAAAATCGAAGGCTATCTACAAATAATGGCTGCTAAGAAAACATACTTTAATTGGAGTAGTGGTAAGGATGCCTCTATGGCATTATATCAAATGATACAGAATGATCAGTTTAATATTGATAAACTGCTTACTTCTGTTAATGCACACCACGATCGTGTATCTATGCATGGTCTAAGAAGAGAATTATTAATTAAGCAAGCCGAAGCGATTGGTATTTCTTTAGATTTAATTGAACTACCAGAAGAGCCTACAATGGAGGAGTATGAAAGTATTCTTACAGAGAAAGTAACTAGCTTGGTAGATGCTGGTTATCAAAACTGTGGTTTTGGAGATATATTCTTAGAAGACTTAAAGCAGTATAGAATAGATCAATTAGCGCCATATCATATCAAGGCGCATTTTCCATTATGGAAAAGAGACACTAAGGACTTATTAAGATATTTATTAGATGAAGGTTTTAAAACCGTTTTAATCTGCATCAAAGCAGAATTATTAGACGAAAGCTTCTGTGGTAGATTAATAGATAGAGACTTTATAAAAGACTTGCCAAGTAATGTAGACCCTTGCGGCGAAAATGGTGAATTCCATACCTTCTGTTATGACGGACCTATATTTAAATATCCTGTCCAATTCGAACTAGGTGAAAAAGTCTTTAAAGCATATAGACATGGTTCAGAAAAGACCGGTTTTTGGTTTCAAGACTTATTAATTATTGATTAATCTTAACTTCGTAGACGGTTTGCATATAATCCCCAAGCTTTCCTGGAGGCCAACCTTTTTGTTTAAACCAAACATAATATTCTTCTGGAAGGTTGAATAACTTTCTGCCTTTAAATTTTCCAAAAGGCATCGGATAAGATGCAATCTCCATCCATTTTTCCTTACTTAAGAATTCATCATCCATTAGAAAGCGTTCTTCCACATCATGCTTTCCATTGGCTTAACAGAACGAGCATTATACTTAGCGTTATCTTTCATGTTATAAGGATTTTCGATATTTCCTTCAACAGCAAAATAGATTAATTGACCAATTGGCATACCTGCATAGATTCTAACTGGTTGGATACAAGAAATCTCTAAAGTCCAAGCATTACAGAATCCTACATCACCTTTACCAGCAGTAG
>JBELBA010000240.1:0-2844 GCA_042095635.1 Chitinophagales bacterium | reverse complement strand
CCCTGATTTTAAGACTTTGTCTTTTTTGGATGC
The DNA here is from genome assembly GCA_042095635.1 of Chitinophagales bacterium. GTDB lineage: Bacteria > Bacteroidota > Bacteroidia > Chitinophagales > CAJXBJ01 > JBELBA01. The sequence continues at coordinate 2,811 of JBELBA010000240.1, read as the reverse complement.
TTCTTACTAATTCACTGGCTTTGTCATTAAGTCCGGCGCCTTTCTTCTTAAACTCTTGAATTACTTTAGCGTTCTCATCTAATTTCTGAATGACATAGGCATAGATATTAAACTTGTAATCGAAGTTGTTAATAGCTCTCAAGTGTAAATATCAACTTCATACTAAGGTCTAATTAAAGTGATTTTCATCTCTACATCTTCTACTGGCCTATCTGCTCTTCCTGTTTGTACTGCAGCAATTTTATCTAATACATCTAAACCATCAATGATTTCACCAAATACAGTATAGTCTTGGTCTAAAGGCGGATAACCACCTTGTTTTTTATAAATCTCTTTTTGAGCTGCAGTCCATTTTTTTCCTGCTCTTTTTTCTATCATATTAAGATCTTTATCAGACCAAGTTTTTCCATGGACAATATAGAACTGAGAACCAGAACTTCTCTTTTTAGGGTTAGAAGGTCCTCCTAATCTAGCTGCTGCTAAAGCACCTCTTTTATGGATATAGTTAGTATCAAACTCTGCTTCGATAGTATAACCAGGGCCACCGCCACCTAATTGATCTTCAGGCTCTGCAAGCTTAGAATCCGGATCTCCACCTTGGATCATAAATCCTTTAATTACTCTATGGAATAACAAATCATGATAGTATTTATCATTAACTAACTTCATAAAGTTATCTCTATGTTTAGGCGTACTATTATAGAGTTTACCCTTCATATTCCCTAAGTTGGTTTCAATAATAAATTCAACTTCTTGGTCCATGTCTTCTTTACAAGAACTAAGAAAGATAGTGGTTGCGATAATTAGATATAATAAATGTTTCATAGTTTTTTATATGATGTATCCAATGTTTTCAAAGTAATCTAAAGCTCTAGACTTTAAGTAATTTTCTTGGGTTTTAAGATCTACATCATTCGGTAGAGATTTCATTTTTTTATACAATGGCCACCCATCTCCATCCATTCCAGAATATTGAAAATAACCTTCTGGTTCCATGATTTTACACATAGCAATATGCATCAAATCTTGTTTTTCTTCTTTACTAAATTCTTCTCTTAATTGCCCTAGCTCTTGCATACCTATAATAAATAGGATCCCATTCATATCTGGTTTCTTACCAAATTGCACCTTGAGGATATTTCTCAATTTTAACCATTTTGCTTCAAGTGGTTTATCAATCATAATATAATATTGAATTGGTCTTTATCTATGTGAAAAGGTAGTTGCTCTCTAAAATCTTTAATTTCTTCAAAGGATAGGTTGGCTTCCAAAACGCATTCGTTATGTGCTTCTTGTAACAATATCGTTCCGTCTGGATGAATAATACTGCTATCCCCAGAATAATTAATGCCTTTACCATCTTCGCCCACTCGATTAACTCCAATACAGTATGCTTGATTTTCAATCGCTCTGGCTTGCAATAAAGTCTTCCAAGCTAAATTTCTTCTTTCTGGCCAGTTAGCTACATAGATCATTAAATCATAGTCATTTTGGTTTCTTGCCCATACTGGGAAACGAAGATCATAACAGACGTTTAATAAGATACTCCAACCTTTAAGCTCAATGATAGTTCTTTCATTACCTCCAGTAAAAACATCTTGTTCATTAGCCAATCTAAATAGATGTCTTTTATCATAATGCTTGGTAGATTTATCCGGCCAAACCATCATAAAACGGTTAAAGTATTGATGGTTTTCTTCAATGATTAAACTACCTCCAATAACAGCATTTTTCTTACTGGCCATAGCCTTCATCCAAGTTACTGCTTTACCACTTTCGGTTTCGGCATATTTTGCTGGTTCCATTATAAAACCAGTACTAAACATTTCTGGTAATAAGATTAAATCAACTTGATCTTCTAATTGATTAACATGTACTTCATGATGTTTAAGGTTAGCATCAATATCTCCCCAATATAAATTAGATTGTATGACAGCTACATTTAAATTTTGCATAATTTTTCTGCAGCTTTTAATAGCGTTTCGTCTTGTTTTGCAAAACAGAATCTTAAAATATGATCGTCTTTTTTAGACCCATAAAATGCAGACATAGGGATAGATGCTATTCCATTCTCCTTAGTCATTTTACTGGCAAATTCCATATCGCCTAGATCTGTAATGTTTTTATAAGAAAGTAATTGAAAATAAGTCCCTTGGCAAGGAATGATTTCAAACCTACTGTCTTTAATTAAGCTGTTAAAGTAGTTTCTTTTTTGTTCGAAGAAAGCAGATAGAGATAAGTAGTTATTTTCATCTTCTAAATACTTAGCAATAGCTAACTGCATAGGTGTTGTAGAACTAAATACAACAAATTGATGTACTTTTCTAAACTCTGTTGTTAAGGCTTTTGGCGCAATGCAATAACCCATTTTCCATCCTGTGGTATGAAAGACCTTGCCAAAGGAATAAATTACAAATGTTCTGTTATAAAGTGCTGGGTACCTTAGCGCACTTTCGTGCCTTTCTCCATCATAAATTAAGTGTTCATACACTTCATCACTAATAGCAAATAAACCATGCTGATCTATGATTGCTTCTAATTCTTCTAAATCATCGGCCTTAAGAATAGTACCTGTTGGATTTTGAGGGGTGTTAATGATAATCAGCTTCGTTTTATCATTGATCTTATCTCTTACTTCATCCCAAGGTATTTGATAATTTGGTGCACTTAATTCTACAGGAACAATTTTACCTCCGCAAAGTTCAATAACTGGGTGATAACTATCGTAAGCAGGTTCAAAGACAATGACTTCATCACCGCTTTCTACGACTGCTGTTATTGCACAGAATAAAGCCTCAGTTGCACCAGATG
>JBELBA010000239.1:0-2821 GCA_042095635.1 Chitinophagales bacterium | reverse complement strand
AACGATTGTACAACTAGCGTTACGCATACCGTAATTGAAAACTACGCTGATCTTCTTTAATGAAATACTCCCCATCCATATTACTCGTAGTTCCATTAGTACTTCCTTCTACATATACGCTTACAAAAGGCAATGGGAGTCCATTATCATCTATAATCTTTCCTGTAATGGTAATAGCCGAAATACTATAAACAAGAATTGAGAAAAATAATAGAAGGGATGACTTATACATGGGCGATCTTCATTTATGTGCTAAAATAAGTATTAATCTAGGATTGAATAACAAGCATACTAACGGAAGTAACATTTGTAAATATTATGCGTTATTAAATATTAATTCCTAGAGGGTGACAATCAAATACTTAAGGATATAAAAAGACAACAAAAGATAATGACTATGAAACATCAAACACAAAGTATACAAATAGAAAAAGCAATTGATTTAGTTTTTAGAGAGGAATTTTTAAAATCATTAAGAGCCTGTATTTATGCAGCTGTAGATAATGATATCAAACAAGAACTCATAGAAATTCTAAAGAAAGCTAGTTAGGATTAAATGTTAATAATGTCATTATTCGACAGTATGAAAAATGCCCTATATTATACCTTTAGGATGGGTGTTTTTCAAAACATTTTAAAAAAAAAGCCCCAATCTTTCGATTGAGGCCTTCTATATGGTTAAGAAAAGTAGACTATCCTACTAACTCGTTTCTGTACATCATTAAGTCTTCTCTATTTGTAGGGTTCTTAGCGTTTCTCATGATTCCTAATAAATAGTCTAAACTTTCTTCAGAAGAAGCTTCTTCCATTTCAGCGACGATCTCACCTTCTTCGTCCTCTTCACCTTCTGATGGAATTCCTAATGCGAAAGTTCCGTTCTCTTCTAACATCTCATAAGTTAATCTAATAACCTTAGTTAATGTTGGATCTTCAATTTCTAATGCGAAAGGTCTTAATTCTCTTAAATCAGTAGCTAAAGATTTTGCATCAAACTTCTTAGAGATGTCTGCTTGCATTTTATCTATTAATTCAATTGCTTTTGGATTTTCCATGATTATATATTTTTGCTCTATTATAATGTTTGAGCAGTAAAGGTCCTACTTTTTATGTTTTTAGACAAATACATCTACTTCTATTTTTAAATATTTTTCGCTTTTTAAAAGCATCAAGTTCCAATTTTTAATACGTATTTTCAGTTTATGTATGAGACAAGATAAATGTTCAGTTTATATAGTTTAAAAGAAGCAAAACAACTACATCATTGTTACTTCAATCATTCTAATCAGTTCTATAAAAATCCATGGGGAAAAATTGGGTAAAGGAAATGAATACTTGTTTAGCTTGAGTGTAAAAATTACTCTTCTAAACTCATTAAGTATGCTATAAATTCATCTACTGATTTAAATGAATCAATTTCTTTGGATGATAGTAGCATTTCATTATTCTTTAGCACAATTGGAAATTGCTCTTTAGATTCATATTCATCTTTATACATGAATTCGAATTCAATAGCAGCGACCTTTAGAAAATCTTTCCATTCTTGTTTCTCTCCAAAATCTCCATGAGTTAAAGTGCATAAAGAGCAACCATAAGAGGTAGGATGTATAATCTTATGTGCAGCATCAAACATTTTACTAAACACATCTGACTTGGCATTATAAACAAAAGTTAATCTCATAAATCAAATGTATTATAAAGCTATACTTAAATCTATCTCTTCTTCTTACCTCTAAACTTAAAGTCTTGATTCCCTTTCTTTTTAAAGTCTCTATTCTGTTTGGACTTTCCGGCTCTTCTTTCAGATTTAGATTTATCTTTTTTCTCAAAAGAAGCTTTAGGTGCATGATCCATAACTCCACCTAATAATCTTTCGGCTAGATCTTCTCTACCTGCCGTTTTTAACTTCTCTCTAATAAAAGACTTGTTCTCTTTCTTATACCAGAAAAAGAACTTGTTCTGTTCTAGTTTTTCTTTCTTAGACTTAGGGGTATAAATCTCTTCTAAAGTATATGGATGGAAACCACTATAATAGATTACAGTTGCAACCGTCATAGGTGTAGGTGTAAAATCCTGCACTTGCTCTAACTGGAATCCCATCTCCTTTGTCTCAATAGCAAGGTTGGCCATATCGGCATCATCACAACCTGGATGAGAAGAAATAAAGTAAGGAACTAATTGTTGATTTAAGCTATGCTTTTTATCAATTTCATCAAACTTCTTTTTAAACATCTTAAAATATTTAAAAGAAGGTTTCCTCATGATTTTCAGAGTATTATCAGCAGTGTTCTCAGGTGCTACTTTAAGTCTACCTGATACATGTCTTGTTAAGACTTGCTCCATATATTCATCTAATGTATGATCACCATTCTTGTTAAATTCTGGGACCAGCATATCATATCTAATACCACTTCCAACGAAAGCTTTTTTCACTTTTGGGTTTTCATCTACCGCTTTATAGATATCTATTAATGGTTGATGAGAAGTATCTAAATTAGAACAGATCACAGGATCAATACAAGATGGAGAAACACATTTATCACAGATAGACTGCACTTTACCTTTCATCTTATACATATTAGCTGAAGGTCCTCCTATATCCGATATATACCCTTTAAAGTCTGGCATTTCAGTTACCTTTTCTACTTCCTTTAAGATAGACTCTTGAGATCTAGAAGCGATAAACTTTCCTTGATGTGCTGATATAGTGCAGAAACTACAACCTCCAAAGCAACCTCTATGCATATTAACTGAGAATTTAATCATCTCAAATGCAGGTATAGTACCTCTTTTATTATACTTAGGATGGGGTAATCTTGTAAAT
>JBELBA010000238.1:0-2888 GCA_042095635.1 Chitinophagales bacterium | reverse complement strand
TTAAACTGAGATGAGATCACCTCTATTTGATCATTACAAGTTAAACATTCTTCAATTTTCTTAGGTATTAATTCTAATCCTTCTAAACCTGCATGGAATTCATCTCTACTCATTCTTCCTTTTTCATAAGCAATTTTCATAGCCATGATAGTAAGAATCATCACTTGGCCAGTAAATGCTTTAGTTGATGCAACACCAATTTCAGGTCCTGAGTGCGTGTACACGCCAGTGTCTGTAATTCTTGCGATACTAGATCCAACAACGTTACAAATACCAACAACGGTTGCACCTTTTTCTTTTGCTAATTCTATTGCAGCTAATGTATCTGCTGTTTCTCCTGATTGAGAAATAGCAATTACTACATCATCTTCATTTAATATTGGATTTCTATATCTAAATTCTGATGCGTAATCAACTTCTACGGGTATTCTAGCTAAATCTTCGAATAAGTATTCTCCAATTAATCCAGAGTGCCAAGAGGTTCCGCACGCTACGATAATGATTCTCTTAGCGTTGTAGATTTTATTTTTATATGCTTCTATTCCACCTAAAGAGATGGCAACTTTGTCTAAAAGAACTTTACCTCTCATCGCATCAGATACTGTTGTAGGTTGCTCGAAAATTTCTTTTAGCATATAATGATCAAAACCGCCTTTTTCAATAGCATCTAACTCTAATTCCAATTCTTGGATATAAGGTGTTTTCTTTTCGTTCTTGATTGTTTTCAATGAGAACCCACCTTCTTTATCTACGATAGCTAATTCTTCATCATCTAAATAAACGACTTCTTTAGTATACTCAATCAAAGGAGTCGCATCTGAAGCTAAAAAGAATTCATTTTCACCAATTCCGATAACTAAGGGGCTAGATTTTCTTGCAGCTATTAATTTATTAGGATTATTCTTATCAATGATAACTATAGCATAAGCACCATGTACTTCATTAAGTGCAAGTCTAACAGCCTCTTCTAAGTCAGCTCCAGTATTTTTTCTAATATCTTCAATGAAATGAATTAATACTTCCGTATCTGTTTCACTTTCAAATGCTCTTCCTTTCTTAATTAATGATGCCTTGATCACATCATAATTTTCTATAATTCCGTTATGGATAATAGCGATATCGCTATCTTCCCCATAATGTGGATGTGCATTTCTATCTGAAGGAACTCCATGTGTTGCCCATCTTGTATGTCCAATTCCAATAGTAGATTTGATTTCTTTATCACCAATGAAATCTTCTAATTCTTGAACTTTTCCTTGCTTTTTATAAACTTCAGTCTCTCCAGAATCACCAATTACAGCAATACCTGCGCTATCATAACCTCTATATTCAAGCCGTTTAAGTCCTTTAATAAGTATTGGTAGAGCTTCTCTCTTTCCTACGTAAGCAACAATTCCACACATGAAGTATTAATTTAAATCCGTTACTATTAAATTTAACTTTATTTTTTCATTTCCACCTAATAGCACTCTATCCGGTAGATCTGGATCGATGATTAATTCGATTCCTTTTTCTTTTGGAGACCTTACATCTTCCATGTATTTATAGATGTACTCTGTAATATCTAACTTGTAATAGTATTGAACAGCACCGTTAACTGTTTCTGATACTAATTCCGAAACGAAATATAATTTAGAGAAACCACTAGCTTCAAATTTATCATTAAATGTGATGATCTGATTAGGTCTCAAATAATCTTCGTTAGTAGCGTCGTCCAATACAGGAATAAATAAATCTGCTGCTTGTACCACAACTCCTGAAAGTTGATCTATATGAGGAACTTTGACAATTAAACCATTAGAATATAAACCTCTCAGATAAACAGTATCCGAACCACTTGTTGTGTCACTATAGTATTTACTAGCAGTTGCAGATGGTGTATTATCATAAGCTGCATGACCAACAATATCCGTCTGATCAAATTTAATGATCGTCTGTTTCGTAACACCTAGTTCTGTATATTCAATTTCTAAACCTGAATTAGCACTATATGGGTTAATCACAAACATCCCTCTTGATAAGTCTTTATCATCAGGAATAATAGCTAAAGATGTAAAAAGACCATCTAAAATAGATTGGTCATCTAAATGACTGCCAGATGTAACCGTTCTAAAGAAAGAAGTTGCAATCCACTCATCTAACGCGATTGAAACTTTACTATGAGACTGTGCAGTAACAGGATCAATAATTGCATGACCAATAGTATCTTTAATTTCCAGGGTCTCGTTTCCATAGAATGCATTTGCAGAATCTATTCTTTCAGCTAACCTTACTACGTAAAAACCCTGATTATTAGAATTGTCTCCATAAAAAGCGTTCAGATGAAAAGTTAAAGAAATAGCATCATAAGTTACATCTCCTGAATACTCAAATGTTGTATCCGTTCCGTCAAAAATTGTATCAATGATAAATATCTCATCTGATACACTGTACCTTGCATTGGGTAACTTTAGTCTTCCAATAAAACTAGCTGAAGCATTTCCAAATAATGGATCATTATATTCTCCAATACTTGAATTTGTATTTGAACTTCCAGAAATAATTCTAGTAGAAATTTCACTTCCTGCGGTATTATAAGATACAATACTAAAAGTGTCAATTAAGTAGCCTTCAGAATATTGATCTCCACCAATAACCTCTGGTCCTAAGTTATCTTTGATATCACAAGAAAAACAAAAGACAGCAATTAATACTGTAATAAAATTTCTAATATATAAGTTCATTTTTTATTCAGCAGTTTCTAATACTTCTTTGAAGAAATTAACATAAGCACCTAAGTATTCAGACTCTTCCTGGGCACCAAGTACTGGCTTGTCTGTATTTGCTATTTCTTCTTTAAATACTGGATCGATATTCTCGTTACCAACGATTAAAGCATCAGAATATTT
>JBELBA010000237.1:0-2899 GCA_042095635.1 Chitinophagales bacterium | reverse complement strand
GTGGACATTTAAACTGTTTATCTGAATTAGTAGAAGAAACAGGTGGTATGATTAATTTATCTGCATTACCTGTTGGAGATCCTACGCTATCGGCAAAAGAAATCGTAGGTAACGAGTCTCAAGAAAGAATGGGATTAGTGATCAAAGTAGAAGACATTCCATTAATGGAAGAGATTTGTAAGCGTGAAAGAGCTCCAATGTATGTTGTTGGAGATGTAACTGGAAATCATCAATTCACCTTTGAAGGAGATGGACAGAAGCCAATCGACTTACAATTAGAAGATATGTTTGGTAATCCTCCAAAGACTATTTTGGAAGATAAGAAGACAATTGCTGACTTCGCAGAATTAGAATATGATGCGGATAAAATTGAAGAATATTTAGAAGATGTTTTGCAATTAGAAGCAGTTGCATGTAAGGACTGGTTAACTAACAAAGTAGATCGATCGGTTACAGGTAAAGTAGCCAAACAACAATGTGCTGGTGAGTTACAATTACCATTAAACAACTTAGGAGCTTGTGCAATTGATTATAAAGGTGAAGCAGGTATTGCAACTGCAATGGGCCATGCACCTGTACCTGCATTAGTTGATCCAGTTGCTGGATCTAAATTAGCTATTGCTGAGGCATTAACAAATATCGTTTTTGCTCCAATGAAAGAAAACTTAAAATCAATTTCACTTTCTGCTAACTGGATGTGGCCAGCAAAGAACGAAGGAGAAAATTCTAGATTATATGATGCAGTTGAATCTATTTCGGACTTCGCATGTGATTTAGGTATCAATATCCCAACTGGTAAAGATTCTTTATCAATGGTGCAAAAGTACCCAGATGGTGAAAAAGTATATGCACCAGGTACGGTAGTTATTTCAGCGTCAGGAGAAATTGCTGATGTAAAGAAAATCGTTGAGCCAGTAGTGGTAACTAACACTAATACTAGCCTATTATATATCGACTTCGCTAAAGATGGCTTTGAAATCGGAGGTTCAATACTAGGACAAGTGGTTAACAAATTAGGTAAGCAAACACCAACGGTAACGGATAACGCTTATTTTGCGAAAGCATTTAATGCAGTTCAAGATCTAATCCACGCAGATAAAGTATTAGCAGGACATGACATCTCTGAAGGAGGTATGATTACGGCGCTATTAGAAATGAACTTCGCTAATACTAAAGGTGGTATGGACATCAGCTTAGGTGGATTAGAAGAAAGTGATATTGTTAAGATCTTATTCTCAGAGAAGCCTGCTATAGTTGTGCAAGTTGAAAACGGTGAAGCTGTAATAGAAGAATTAAAAGCTAAAGGTGTTGAAGCTATTAATATTGGTGCACCAACTGAAGAAAGAGCATTAAATATCGTTTCTGGAGATTTCGATCAATCATTTGACATCGATGCATTTAGAACATTATGGTACAAGACCTCTTATTTATTAGATAGACAACAATCAACTCCTGCATTAGCAAAAGAAAGATTTGAGTCATTTGCTAATAACCCAATGCAATATAACTTCCCAGTAAACTTTAAAGGAAACTTAAGTCAATATGGAATTGAACATGGCAGAACTAATCCTACTGGAGTAAAAGCAGCTATCATTAGAGAGAAGGGAGTGAACGGAGACAGAGAAATGGCTTACTCCATGTACCTAGCTGGTTTCGATGTGAAAGATGTACATATGACAGATTTAATTGCAGGTACTGAAGATCTATCAGATGTTAATTTCATTGTTTTTGTTGGAGGTTTCTCTAACTCTGATGTATTAGGATCTGCAAAAGGTTGGGCAGGCGCATTCAAATACAATCAAAAAGCAAAAGAAGCATTAGAAAATTTCTATGCTAGAGAAGATACTTTATCATTAGGGGTTTGTAACGGATGTCAGTTAATGATGGAATTAGGATTAGTAGATAAAGTTAAAGGTCCTAAACCAATGTTACATAACGACTCTCATAAGTTTGAGTCTAACTACCTTACGGTTAATGTACCAGAAAATAATTCTGTAATGCTTAATTCTTTAGGTGGATCTAGATTAGGAATATTTGTAGCGCACGGAGAAGGTAAGTTTGATATCGCTGAAGGTGATTATAACCTAGCAATGACTTATACTTCTAGTGACTATCCTACAAACCCTAATGGTTCTCCTATGAATGCAGCAGGTGTTGTATCCCCAGATGGAAGACATTTAGCAATGATGCCTCACCTAGAAAGAGCAATTATGCCTTGGCAATGTGCACATTATCCTGAAGCTAATAAAGCAGATGAATGTACACCTTGGTTAGCAGCATTTGTAAATGCTTTCGAATGGGTAAAAGAGAAAATTGCTGTTGGAAGTGAATTGGCCTAAGAACTAAAACAATATGAAAAGGTTACTAATTAGCATATTTATGATCACATTGATCAGTAATTCTTACAGTCAAGAAGAAGTAGCTTCTGATTCTTCTGATTTTAGTGTCGATATTGATTTAGGAGTATCTTCAAGAAATGTATGGAGGGGACTTGATTATGGTGAATCACCTTCCATTTGGGGAGACTTTTATGGAAGTTTCAAGAATTTTTCTGTTGGTGCAATGGGGACCACTACCCTAAATGGATCAAAGGCTCAATATGGAACGTGGCTTGAGCTATATGCTTCATATGAATTCAAAAACCTGACATTTGTTATAGACGATTATTTTTTCTTTAATGCTGCAGATTCAACCAATAATTATTTTGATTATAGTCAAGAAAATACTCAGCACTTGGTTGAGGCAAGAGTAGAACACGAAAATGACTTTTTAAAAGCAATGGTAGGATATGTTGTTTACAGCAATGCTGCAGATAATACAAACGGAGTATATATGGAAGCAACATATAAAGCAAGTAAAAAACTATCTTTTAATGTTGGTTATTTAACAGCCTCTCAAT
>JBELBA010000236.1:0-2859 GCA_042095635.1 Chitinophagales bacterium | reverse complement strand
TTCAAATACTACATTTTCTAAATCGAATGGGAAATGATTTCTAATAGTCATCAAAATTTTACCATCTTCTAAAGTAACATAAGAGAACCCTTCCAATGAAAAATCTTCTACTACTCTTTCTCCTGCTCCTATAGACTGAGCTTCTAATGGCTCAATATATTCGTTTACATCTACAAAAATACTATCTCCTATAATATCTCCATCAATATCTGATTCCTCTATCAATCCTAATTCTAAAGCAGAATCTAAAGTCATAGTAACCCCCTCAGTTCTTACAACGTCGATACATTCATACTCAGCATTATCTAAACAAGGAATTGTTCCATCACCTAAGCCTAATTCATCTAAAGTAGCATCAGACATAGTATCTGTACATTGTGTAGTGATCACTTCCGTCCCTAGTACATCCTGTGTATCAGACACACAAAAATGTCCATAATCAACTTGTTGTGTTTCACTTACTTCATTCGTCCCTTTAACAATAGTTGTATTTACAGTACTTCCTACAACACCAACTAAATCTATGTTATCTGCTAACTCATCATCATTAATAATACTTCTAAGAGAAATTGTACCGGCGTCAATATCCATTGCTGGCAAATCTGGCATATCCTGACTCATATCCATTGAGATTCCAGGAACTATAACATCCGGTACTTCAATTTGGTCTAAACCAGCAAAGGCAGGAACCTCTATAAGTTGTGTATAAACCAAAGTAATCTTTCCATCGTCATCGATGTTTAAAAACTCACTTGTGTTAACAATGCTATCCGCAGCAGAAAACAGATCTGCCATAGTAAGTCTAGAGTCCATTACTGGCACAGCAACTCTAACAGAATGATCTTTTGGAACGGGGTTAACTTTTTCTAAATCTTCCCTTAATTTACAAGAGGATATGATTCCGATTAGAACGATTAATAAAGACCAAAATTTACTACTCATAGAATATTTTTTCTCAAGCACAAAGTTAACTATAATTGCACATATTACGAAAACAACTAATTGACTTTATATAAAAAGATCTTGCCAAATTTATCGTACGTTATAATGTTCATCTCGTCCGCATTTTTGACTAACAAATCGAAGCCTTTATTTCCATAAACTGGAAAGCCATCAAATAAATAACCGTACTGATTAATTAATACAACTTTTTCAACGGAAGGAATATTAAATCCAATTACTGACCTTTTATTGTAAGGGTCATACTTTAACAGGATTTTAGGATCCAACTTGGCATTAGACTTATATTTAAATACTAAAGTATCTTCTTTAATATAGTTTATTGCATAGTCTTCTATACACAACAATTCTTTTCCTTCATATTCATCGAAGTCACTATATACAATATCCTTTAAACTTAGAATTCCATATTTAGATAAATCTGATCGTTTAATATTTCCGTTTAGATTGGAGGTAATGATTTCATTTAATTCATTTCCGACAATTATTGTAGGACTATTCCCTTTAAAATTAACGTAAGCTTTAGAAATAATATCATCAACTAAATTGATTGTTTTGGTTCTTGATTCTCCTTTTCTATTAAGTAAATGCAATTTACCTTCATCCGTAACTACTACTAGGTAATCTTTACCTTTAAATTTAAAATATCTTAGCGGATTAGAACTAACTCCTAACTTTCTAGGCCAACTATAACCTAACTTCCTTGCATTATCCCCAAATCCATATAATTTACCATTTTCACAACCAACAAAGAATCTATACTTCTTGTTATGATCGTAATCTAATATGGATAAATTACCTATGATCTTTGATGGCAATCTAATAGGAAACCTTTCAACTATTTTACCATTTAGATCTAAACAATAAATTTTTGATTCTGTATTGAAAATGTATTGATATTTCTTATTCTTATAAAGATCTACTTGCTGAACTTTACCTTGAATATAACCATCCAAAATTTTCTTCCACTTAATGTTTCCTTGCAAGTCTAATAAGTAAACCTTTCGGTTAACATCTTGTACCATAATATTCTTCTTACCAGTCTTATGATTATTTACAAAACTTATCTCTCCTTGAAGAGGAACACCAAGATCGATCTCCCATTGTAATAAGCTCTTTTCTTTAGCTACTGGATGATAGATCAATGTTACATTTGTAAAAAACTTATCTCCATGGTTAGTAAACTCTAATCCGAGTGTTCTGAAGTTTTTCAACACATCAAAATACTTCGAGAATTTAGATTGAATATGGTCTGATAAATGCGGATAAATGTAATTATAGGCATGTGGGTTAGACTGATAATATATCACATTACTTTCTGTTGATAGATGCCCTCTAAATTTCACATAGTCTATCTGCTTCTTCAAAAGATGGCCATTATTATAACTGTACAATACATCCTCAATAGTACTTAAGTAATTAGAAAACAATAGATATCCGTCTAATACGACGTAATATTTGGCAGCATCTTTTTGAAAAATCTTCAATTGATTTGAACTAAATACAAATGGTGCTTGAAGCATAAAAATGTCTGAATCATAATTATTAGAATCAATGACTACACCATTTAAAAAAGCAGCGTTATGAATATCAAAACCTTCATTAACAGTTACTAACCCAAACTTCCCTTCACCTTTGTATGGCGCATAATTATCTAAGTAACCAACTAATACCTCATTGCCGATTATGCTAGAAAAAGTATCCGGTAATAAACTTAAATCTAAGCCCATCCATAAGAATGCGATTGTATTCTTGGGAAGTATTTCATCTGCATTAAAAGCTTGAGCTTTAGATTGAGATTGATCACTTAACCACTGATTACTGCTATCCTTAAAGTTGCTATACCCTGTTAAATGAATAGCTTTATCTTCCAATTCTACCTCTAATGCAGCCCAATCC
>JBELBA010000235.1:0-2889 GCA_042095635.1 Chitinophagales bacterium | reverse complement strand
ACTGAAAAAGATAATTGTGTTATTATGGATCACAATAACGATAATATAAACGAAGCGGAATTCTTCAAGCAAGTGGAAACACCTTTTTCTAAATCGAAAGAGGATGTATGGAGCGAAAGTTTCCAAACGATGTTTAAGGAAGACCAGGCACCAGAAGTAAAGGTGGTAAAGCTATCTTTTGCTAGATATGCAGCTGCGGCTTCGATTACACTTATGCTAACATTAGGTTTAGTGATGCGTTTCTATACGCAAACGGTAACAAGCTCTGCAGGTGAGCAATTTGTACATCAATTACCTGATGGATCAATGGTGCATTTAAATGCCGTATCAAGCTTAAGCTATCATCCTTTTTGGTGGTCTATAGACAGAAGTATGGAATTTGAAGGTGAAGCTTTCTTTGAAGTAGAAAAGGGAAGTGACTTTAGTGTGGTATCTGAAGTAGGCACAACCAAAGTATTAGGTACTAGCTTTAATATTTCTACCAGAGATAAAGCTTATAAAGTATATTGCAAAACTGGAAAGGTAAGCGTAAGTGTGCAAGATGAAGAAATAGTGATAACGCCTAACATGTTAGCAGAATTCCAGGCTAAACTAATTGTAAAAGAACATGTGAGTGAAACAGAGGCCTTGGCATGGCAATCGAATTATTTCTTCTTTGCTAACAAAAAAATAAGAGCTGTATTTAACGAAATTGAAAGAAGGTATTCGGTAACCATTAATACCAATTCTATCAATGAAGAAGTATATTACTCTGGATCATTCGAACAATTTGAACAACCAGACGCAACCATCGAGATTATAGGTTTAACATTGGGTTATCAAATTATAAAGGAATCTGATTCGCATTATATTGTTTCAGCTAAATAAAAGAAGCTGCATAGATTAAGGATATGGAGCATATTAATCTGTTTGACATTTAGCTTTTCTACAAAAGCACAGGATCTGTCTGTCCAATCCTTACAAACAATCATTGATAAACTCATCACAGAAGGTTATCAAGTTTCTTACACTAAAGATCTCATTCAATCTTGTACGCTAAATGTCATTGATAATAGTATATCAAGCCAAAAAGCTTTGGAAAAGGCGGTTGAACAATGTAATCTAGCATTGAAGTTGGTTAATAATGTATATATAATTCATCAAAAAGAAGCTCAAGATTTACAAACCTATATAGGAATCATTAAGGGGAAAACTAATCAAGAACCTTTACCATTAGCATTCTTAAAGATTGGTGATGCTTATGTAACTAGTGATGACTTGGGAAGGTTCTCCTTTAAGACTATAGCCAATCAATTAAGATTTCAAATCAATTATATTGGTTACCATCCTTTAGATACCATAATCAACTTAGGTAATGACCTTGAATTAAGTCTGAGGCCCAAGTTGTTTGGCTTAGAAGAAGTAATCGTTAAAGCAGAAGATGAAAAAGAGGTGCAGTCTGTTTCTTTAGATGTTGCCAATTTAAAATTGAACCATGAAGTCGCTTATTTCTTGCCAGGAAATAATAACAATACCATCTTTAATATGTTGCGTTTGCAACCAGGGATCTTAGCGGCCGGAGAGCAATCTAAAGATTATATGATCTGGGGCTCTTATAAAGGTCATACACAAGTGTTATTCGATGATATCACCTTGTTTAGTAATAGTAGTAATGATGATGCTATTGGTGTTATTAATCCTTTAATGATTAGACATGTTGAGGTATACAAAGGTGCTTACCTTTCAGATGTAGGAGATAGAGTAGGTGGTTTGGTAGATATACAAGGTAAGCATGGAGAATTTGGTAAACTCGGAGGAAAAGTCAATCTTAATAATCAAATGCTTGGAATGGCTTTTAATGTGCCACTATGGAAGAAATCAGTCTTACTTTTAGGTTATAGAAGGTCTTATATTAATCGCTCTAAAGATACCAATAGTCTTATTGATAAAAGTGAACACTTATACCCAGATCAAAACTATAATGACTTTAATGCAAAGTTATCGGGTCAGATTAATAAATCTACTTTATATAGTCTGTCTTATTTTCAGATGAAATCTACTAATGATCTCAAATCTGAGTTTAGAAAAGATGACTTTCATTACACCATTTCTAATAATATTGATAGATCTCAAAGTGGATGGTCTAGTGCTATAAGTCATTATTGGAAAAAAGGTGGTTATTCTAAAATTGTGGTTGCTCAATCTAGCTTAAATTCAGTATTCCTAAATAATTTAACGCTCTTAGAAAGTGATCGATTAAGAGGAACTTATTACGAGAATGATGAAACAAAAAACGGCGTTAATGAGTCTAGTATCAAGTCCGAAAACCAAGTTATATTATCCAAACATCAGCAATTAAAATTTGGCGTGGGCATCATTACTAATGAGGCCACATTTGCACAGGATACTTCAAAGCAATTATTAAAAGATTTAAATAATACATCTCACAGAGCCAATGCTTATATCCAAGATAAAATTCAGCTTAATGGAAGATTTAATGTAGAAGCCGGTTTAAGAGTTGATTATATATTAGTTAATGGTAATCAGTTGTTTATGCAGCCTAGATTAAAGTTTAATTATTGGCTTAATACAGACCTTAAATTACATTTTTCTACAGGTAAGTACCATCAATTTATTAGTGAAAATAGTTTAGTTGATGAATATGGAAACAATCTTTTTTTCTGGGAAGTTATGGATGAAAAAGATGCTTTAAGTAGTTATCATTATGTGATTGGTGGTATAAAAGAAATGCAAAAAACGACTTTCAAAATGGAGTTGTTTGTAAGAAATACAAACGGGATTGGTAGATACATCGAAGGCCTAGATAAAGATAAATCTGATGAAGGCTTTAAACAATACAACGGTTTAGCTAAGACTTATGGCTTGGATCTTTATGCAAAGCGATCTATC
>JBELBA010000234.1:0-2922 GCA_042095635.1 Chitinophagales bacterium | reverse complement strand
TCTTATCTATTAGGGAAAAGGTCTATTTTCTCTAGTATAGGAATACCTCCATTATCAAAGTATAGTGGGCCATTAATTCAATATCCAGAAGGACAGAAATTAGTTTCTAAGATTGCTTTTGAGAAGGAGATCTTAAGTGAATTAGAAGCACAATTACCAAATGCTGATTATATCAATCTTAATCTAGAGCCAGCTTTTCAGAATTGGATAGCATTAAGTTGGAAAGGCTATAAGAGTAATAGTAATTGTACTTATAGAATTAAGGATACATCAGACCTAGATAATTGCTTCAATGGTTTTAAAGAGAGTGTAAGAAGAGCAATTAGAAAAGCACAAAAGTCTTATACTATTGAAGAAGGTAAGGATGTTGATCAATTGTATCAATTGAATGAATCGATATTTTCAAATCAAGGAATGGCAGTTCCTTTTTCTAAACCTCTCTTATCAGCTCTTGTTAAATCTACTTTAGAAAGATCATGCTCTAAGATCTTCTTTGCTAAAGATGAGAATGGGCAAATAGTTGCAAGTATCTTTCTAGTTTGGGACAATAATCATGTTTATTACCTATTAGGTGGTTTAGCACCAGAACACAAATCTAGTGGGGTAGCAAGTCTGCTGATGTGGTATGGAATTCAGTTCGCCAATTCATTAAACCTGGCCTTCGATTTTGAGGGTAGTATGATCCAAAGTATAGAGAAATATATTCAGTCCTTTGGCGGAGAACAAATCTATTATCAAAGTTTAGAAAAATACAACTCAAAAGTTCTTCAAATCCTTGATTCGATTAGGTCTTAACTTACATCCTTATCCATCTAAAAAAATATCGTTTATATCTTTATCTAGCATTTAGTACAATGTGTATTGAATGTTTTAATAATGTATTTTTATTTGACTAGTTTAGACTGTTGATTAACAAAAAAACATTTCATGAATATTGCTGTAGTAGGAACAGGTTATGTAGGTTTAGTATCTGGTACTTGTTTTGCAGAAACTGGTAATCACGTTGTATGCGTTGATATTGATAAATCGAAAGTGGAAAAAATGCGTAAGAAGCAGATTCCAATTTTTGAACCAGGATTAGAAGTTCTTTTCGAACGAAACATTAATGAAGGTAGACTTCATTTTACAGATGATTTAAAGGAAGCGATTAAAGACGCACAAATTATCTTTCTGGCTTTGCCAACACCTCCTGGTGAAGATGGATCTGCGGATTTATCATATATCCTTGGTGTAGCAGAGGAGTTAGGAAAGATCATGACTGACTATAAAGTAATCGTAGATAAGTCTACGGTACCAGTTGGTACTGCAGACTTAGTAACTGCTAAGATTGCTGAAAATGCAACAGTAGATTTCGATGTTGTAAGTAATCCAGAATTCTTAAGAGAAGGAGTTGCTGTAATGATTTCTTAAAGCCAGATAGAGTTGTTATCGGTGTTAAGTCTGAAAGGGCTAGAAAAGTAATGAATCAATTATATCAACCATACTTAAGACAAGGGAATCCTATCATCTTTATGGATGAACGTTCTGCAGAAATGACTAAGTATGCTGCAAATTCATTCTTGGCTACTAAGATTACTTTCATGAATGAAGTAGCTAACCTATGTGAACTAGTAGATGCCAATGTTGACATGGTAAGAAAAGGAATCGGAACAGACTTTAGAATTGGAAAGCACTTCTTGTATGCAGGTACTGGATACGGAGGAAGTTGTTTCCCTAAAGATGTGAAAGCATTAAGTAAGACCGCTAAAGAGAACGATTATAACTTCAAGATCATTGATTCTGTAATGGAAGTAAATGAAGATCAGAAGACAATATTAGTTGATAAAATAAAAAAGTACTTTGGTTCTTCGGACTTTAAAGGGAAGAAGATTGCATTGTGGGGATTAGCCTTTAAAGCTAATACTGATGATATCAGAGAAGCACCGGCTTTATATATTATTGATGCTTTATTAGAAATGGGCGCTGAGGTATCAGCTTATGATCCTGAAGCTATGAATAATGCTAAAGCAATTTACGGTGACAAAATCGAATTTGTATCCAATTATTATCAGGCTTTAAATAATGCAGATGCATTAGTAATTGTTACAGAGTGGGCCGTGTTTAGATCGCCAGATTTTGATGAAATCACTAAACGATTAAAAGATAAAGTGATCTTCGATGGAAGAAACATTTATACTTTAGATAAGATGGATGACTTAGGTTATTACTATAATTCAATCGGAAGATCGACAATAAACGCGAAATAATATGTCACATTCTAAAGGCAGAATACTTATTACAGGTGGTGCAGGGTTCTTAGGATCTCACTTATGTGATAGGTTTGTAAAGGATGGTTATTATGTTATTGCAATGGATAACTTAATCACTGGTAGCCTTAGCAATATTGAGCATTTATTGGGTCACGGTGGTTTTGAGTTTCAGAACTATGATGTAACTAAGTTTGTTCATGTGCCTGGAGAATTAGATTATATATTACACTTTGCTTCACCTGCAAGTCCTAAGGACTATTTAGAGATGCCTATCCAAACTTTAAAAGTAGGTGCTATGGCAACACACAATCTTTTAGGTTTAGCTAAGAATAAGAATGCAACAATGTTAATTGCTTCTACTTCTGAGGTATATGGAGATCCATTGGTTCATCCACAACCGGAAGACTACTGGGGTAATGTAAATCCAATTGGACCAAGAGGTGTATATGATGAAGCTAAAAGGTATCAGGAAGCGATTACTATGGCTTATCATACATACCATCAATTAAATACTAAGATTGTAAGAATCTTTAATACTTATGGACCAAGAATGCGTCTGAATGATGGTAGAGCTTTACCAGCTTTTATGTATCAAGCCTTAACTGGTAAGGATATTACAGTATTTGGGGATGGTAGCCAAACTAGATCATTTCAATATGTAGATGACCTAGTA
>JBELBA010000233.1:0-2887 GCA_042095635.1 Chitinophagales bacterium | reverse complement strand
CCTAATAATGCTATATTGGTTGTAGCTGGAGGTGTTAAAACGGAAGAGATTAAAGTACTAGCGGAGAAATGGTTTGGTCCAATACCTGCAGGAGATGTTCCATCAAAAGATTTTCCTCAAGAAGAAAAGCAAGCAGAAAAAAGGACTTTAACTTATGATGACGAAGTTCCTTTCAATGCGATTTATAAATCATTCCACATGTGTAACAGAACACATCCAGATTATCATGCGATAGATATTATATCAGATCTTCTATCATTGGGAGATTCTAACCGACTAACGCAATCATTAGTAAAAGAACAAAGACTTTTCTCTAGTGTTGATGCCTATATTACTGGTAGCCAAGACAATGGTTTATTTATGTTTGAAGGTCAATTATTAGATGGTGTATCTATGGAAGATGCTGAAGCCGGAATCAATAAAGAGATCGAAAAAATCAAACAAGAAAAGGTAGAAAATTTAGAATTAGAGAAGATTAAAAATAAGATTGAAACACACGAATTACTGGGCGGGACAAGCATATTGAATAAAGCAATGGAATTAGCTTATTTCGAAAACTTAGGAGATGCAGACATGTTAAATAAAGAAGCATCAAAATACAGAAAAGTTACTCCAGAAGACATCCATAGATTAGCCAATGAAATATTGGTAGAAGAAAATTCTTCAACACTTTATTACAACGCGAAATAAGATGGTAATATTAGATAGAACACAAGGACCTGCAATAAAGTCTATTGAACAGTTCAATATTAAGCAAGCTGATAAAAAGCAATATTCTAATGGATTAGAGTTGTATACTGTTGATGCTGGAAGTGAAGAAGTAGTAAAAATAGAATGGTTCTTTTTGGCTGGTGCTTGGTTTGAACAAAAACCTTTAGTTGCAGTAGCAACTAATCAACTGTTAAGCCTTGGTACTAAAACCAAAACAGCACAAGCGTTTTCAGAAAAGATTGACTTCTATGGAGCAACTGTAAGAGCATCATGCACAGATGACGCTGCAAGAATTACTTTATACTGTCTAAATAAATATTTGGGTGAATTATTACCGATGATTCAAGAGATGATTTTTGAGCCTGCGTTCTCTAAAAATGAATTACAAATATTTGCTCAAAACAGAGTAAATAGATTAAAAGTAAACAATACTAAGAATGAATATGTTGCAAAAAATGCTTTAGATGAAGCCATTTTTGGAAGCAATCATCCTTATGGATATTATCCAAAAGCAACAGATTATTTAGCGATTAATCAAGAAGATCTTAGACAATTCCATTCGGCTAATTACCAGATGGAAAACTGTAAGATTATTGCTTCAGGAAAAATTCCTAGCAACTTTGAAAGTCAAATTGAACAGTTATTTGGTAATCAATCATCTAACTATATCAAAAGAAAAATTATCCATCCAACTAGTCCAAGTAACACTAAAAACATATTTAAAGCGTTACCTAATGCTGTGCAAGCAGGGATCGCAATTGGAAAACCTTTCGTGAGCAAATCACATGAAGACTATCCTGGATTAATAGTAGCAAACACTATTTTTGGTGGATACTTCGGAAGTAGATTAATGAGCAATATTAGAGAGGACAAAGGATATACTTATGGTATCTATTCTACTATTGTACCTTATATCAATGAATCTTTTACTTATATGGCCACTGAAGTAGGAATAGACAAACATATAAATACGGTAAAGGAAATAAAGTTTGAGTCTGAGCGTTTATTAAATGATAAGGTTGATTCTTCTGAATTAGATTTAGTTAGAAATTATTTACTTGGTAACTTTTTATCTTCTATTGACGGGCCTTTTGCCTTAGCTGATAGACTAAAAGGACTGTTGTATTATGACATTGACTATGCTTATTATGATCGTTTTATCGATACAATTAAGCATATCAATGCAGAAGAACTATTATCATTGTATCAGCAGTATTTCAGATATGATGAATATACCTCAGTAGTAATAGCATAATTTGCAATTAGGAAGCAGAAATATAATTCTAGTCATTGGACTTATTTTGTCTTGGTCATTATTCGCCCAAGCACCCGAAATTAGTTGTGTCCCAACTGGAGTTACTAATCCTACCATTCAATGGATTGAACCTACTGGTATATGCCCGCAATACACTTTATATGTAAGTATTAATGGTGGGCCTTATAATGCCTCTACAACATTTCCTCAAGGAACAAGTACAGATTATCAATATCTTAATGGAGACGGAAGTAACAATTTGCTTTCTTTCTATTTTGCTTGCGATAATAACCCAACTGTTACTTCGGATACGGTAACCAACGAAAGAATGCTAAACCCTGTGATACAATCTGTAACAATGACTAATAATACTACGGTTAACATCACTTGGGATCAAGGGGTATCCCCTTCAACTGGATTTTATAGAGTATATGAATCTATTAATGGATCTGCATTGGCAACACAAAGAGGTACTGACATTGCCGGAATTGCTAATACTAGTATGTCTTATACTTATCCAAGGAACATTACTACACCTCTAACCTATACAGTAACTGCATTGGATAATTGTAAGGGTAATGAAGATTTACCTACTGCTCCTACGGGCTATCATAGTAGTGTATTTATGAGCTTAGAAACAGATCGTTGTGCATCTGCTTTAGCTATTTCTTGGACGCAATATATAGGATGGGATGACATCGAACATTACTTAATACGTTCAACAGATTTATCTAACGGAACTTTAAGCGTTGACACCGTGCATAAAGACAGCAGCTCCTTCTTGTTAACAGATATGATTGATGCTAACAGTGTTACTGCATATATAGAAGCAGTTAGTAGCACTGGAAATGTATCTAGATCTAATGACACATCTGTGTTAATAAATGTTGTAGCATTGCCAAGATAGATCGGAAGAGCGTC
>JBELBA010000232.1:0-2937 GCA_042095635.1 Chitinophagales bacterium | reverse complement strand
CTTCTTTATTCCTAAGTTGTTTCCATATGAGAATGAAACAAGTACAAATAGAAAAGAAGCTTTCACTGCTATATTAGAGTATATGAAGGATAATGACATCCATCAACTCATTGGTGAAACGGAGATCTTCATCTTTCCGGGATATGACTTTAAAGTATGTGATGGATTAATCACTAATTTCCATCAACCAGGTTCTACTCTTATTATGCTAGTCGCTGCTTTAGTTGGTGAAGATTGGAAAAAGATCTACGATCATGCTATAGACAATGATTACAGATTCCTAAGTTATGGAGATAGCAGTTTATTGATGAAGAAGATATAACGACTACCTCTTCTTCTTACCACCACCTTTTTTCTTTTTAGGCACTACACCTTTCTTGTAGTTGGGTTTATAGTATCTTTTATTAGATCCTTTCTTCTTATCATGAAAGGCTCCTTTATACTCTGGATCTTCCTTTCTTCTTTGTCCATCAATCTCTCTTAAGATGATTTGATTTTCTTCGAAAGGCGTCTCATGGACCAAACACGCTTCTGGTAGAGACCAAACAGGAATCTTCATAGCAATCAGTTTCTCAATCTTCTTAACATGCCATTTCTCAGCATCATTAACAAAAGTGATAGCTTCTCCTTGTTCTTGTGCTCTTCCAGTTCTTCCTACTCTATGGATATAATCATTATACACCAATGGTACATCGAAGTTGATTACATGCGTAACCATAGAAACATCTAGTCCTCTTGATGCGACATCAGTAGCAACTAAGAACCTAGCTTCTCCTTCTCTGAAGGCCTCTATAGAATTTAGCCTTGTGTTCTGTCCTTTATTAGAATGAACAGTCTTTACTTCTTCTTTAAAAGTCCTTTCTAGATATTTTGATATATTCTCTGCATGTGCTTTAGTTCTAGAAAAAATGATAACTCTATTAAATCGTTCAGTATCTTCTAAAAGCACGCCTAACATGTTGATCTTCGTTAAGAAGTTAGGTACATGATAGATGATTTGATTAACTGTTTCTGCTGTAATTTGCTCTGGTGAGATTTCAATCTTCTCCGGAAACTCTAAGAAGTCCTCTGCAATTCTTTGACATTTATCTGGAAATGTTGCCGAGAAGAATAAGTTCTGTCTTTTGACCGGGAATAAAGTAATTAGGTTCTGTATTTGATGAGAGAAACCCATCTCTAACATTCTATCTACTTCATCTAAAATTACAGTCTTAACATCCTTAAATAGAATTGCCTGCATCTTGTAGATATCCATTAATCTACCAGGTGTAGCAACAATAATATCACAACCTTCTAATACTGTTTTTGCTTGAGTCTTTAAACTTGTACCACCATATACACCTACAGCTCTTAAATCCATATAGCTTGTAAAAGATTCAATCACCTCAACAACCTGTAATACCAACTCTCTTGTAGGAACGATAATGACACATCTAGGATCTTCACCCTGCGCATAACCCAATTTCTTTAATATTGGCAAAACATATGCAGCTGTCTTACCAGTACCCGTTTGTGCAATTCCTAATACATCATGTCCAGATAATACACGAGGTATTGCTCGCTCTTGTATTGGTGTAGCATGCACATAACCTGCATCTGCAACTGCATTTAATATCTGCTTGTTTAATTTGAAATCTTCGAAAAGCATATTGTAAAGGTACAAAACCTCTCCATCATTCCCTCTAATAAAAGAGATCGACACTCAGATAGTTATAAGTTTGCTAGAATTTCTTTAATATACCCTCGTAATGTGGGGCCGAGGAAGATGTTAAACCACCTCTATACTGCTATAACCATCACTACCTTTATTCAATTGAATTTGAGTTCCGATTCTTTCTTTTAGTGCAGCAACGTGAGAGATAATACCGATCATCTTTTTAGCCTTGATTTGTAATTGTTCTAATGTGCTTAAAGCTTTATCAAGCGCCTCTTCATCTAATGTTCCGAAGCCCTCATCTATAAACAAGCTATCGATTTTAACATTCTGAGAAGCCAAATCTGATAAACTTAAGGCCATAGCCAAACTGATCATAAAGGTTTCTCCTCCACTTAAGGTCTTTACAGATCTTCTTGCATTACCTTGATAAGTGTCTAAAACAATGATGTCCTCTTCCTTCTTTCTAGGGTCATACTTCTGTAGCACATATCTATCATCTAATACCTTAAGTCTCCTATTTGCCAACTCTATTAAATGTGCTAATGTTAGCTCCTGAGCAAATATGCTAAACTTATTCCCTTCCTTATCCCCGATATAGTCCTTAAGGATCTTCCAACGTCTAAACTCTTTCTCTTGAGTCTCAATCTCTGCAGCTACATCGGCTACTTGTTTTCTTTGCTCTCTATCGTTTCTAAGCTTTTCAAACAATTGTCCTTTCTGCTGATTAAACTTTGTTTGTTCTACTTTGTATCTACCAAGCTCTATGTTTAGTGTATCTAAAGTAACTTCACTATCGAAGTCTCTAATCTCTGTCAATTGCTCTTCAAAAGTCTTCAGATCTTGATTCAGTCTTATCGCTAAAGTCTTCAGATTCTCTTTCTCTTGTTCTAGAAGCATTAATTCTTCTTCACTTAAGAAAGAATTCATCATTTCATCAATACTAGTAAAAGCACCATCTTCTAATAACTTAGAGATATTAGACTCATACTTTTTAAAATGAGACTGTTGAGCATCTAATTCTTTATTCAACTCCTTTACTTGCTTAGACTTAATCTGCACACCTGTGTTTAAGGTATTGATATTAGACTCTAATACATTCAATTGATCCTTCTCTCTGGATATTTTTTGATGCATTTGATCATTAACCTGATTTGGATCCTGTTCTCCAAACAAGTCTTTACGCTGCTGAACAATTTGCTCTAACTGTTGATGGACTTCATTAAGCTCTTTTTGAGAAGCACTTACTCTTATCGCTTCTTCTTTTAATTCATATTCGATCT
>JBELBA010000231.1:0-2894 GCA_042095635.1 Chitinophagales bacterium | reverse complement strand
CCTCCGTTATAAGAAATATTTAATCCTCCATCATTACCTTCAATGATATAATTAGGGTTTTCTGGATGGATATAAAAAGAATGATGGTCTGGATGCACCTTGTTATAAGGCAATAATACTTTAAATGTTTTACCTCCATCCTGAGAAACAGATACTAAAGAATATAGATTGAAGATTCTATTCTCATTCTTAGGATCTACAAAGATATCAGCATAATAGAAAGGTCTGTTTCCGATATTATCTTTACTAACTAAACTCCAGTTATCACCACCATCTGTAGATTTATAAAGACCAGTTTCTTTTGCTTCAACTAATGCATAAACGATCTTAGGATTAGAAGGCGCAATAGCTAAGCCACTTCTTCCAATGATTCCTTTTGGTAATCCATTTTTCTCGTCTTTTTTTACCCAATTAGCTCCTCCATCATAAGTCACATAAAGCCCAGAACCTTTACCTCCGGAAGTGAAGAACCATGGCTCTCTGCCGTATTGCCACATTGCAGCTATTAATTTATTAGGGTTCTTTGGATCCATTACTAAATCCGCAGCACCCACGCTATCATTAACATACAACACCTTGTTCCAAGTATCGCCGCCATCAATAGACTTAAACACCCCTCTATCTTTATTTGGTCCCCAAATAGAACCTAAAGATGAAACATATACAGTATTAGAATTTCTAGGATCTACAATGATTCTATGGATAGTCTTAGTGTTTTCTAGACCTTTAAACTGCCAGGTCTTACCACCATCCAAACTCTTATAAATGCCTTTACCAGAAGAATGAGAGTTTCTAGGATTACCTTCTCCTGTACCTACCCAAATGATAGACGAATTAGAAGGATCAATAGTGATACTACCAATATTTTGAATGTCTTGATCGTCAAATATAGGTTCCCATTTTGCACCTCCACTTTCGGATTTCCATACACCACCAGATGCCGTGCCAATAAAGATGACATGTGGTTGATCCTTAACTACGTCAATAGAAGTAATTCTTCCAGAAGATCCTGCAGGACCTATATTTCTTGCTTTTAAACCTTTTAATAATTCTAGGTCTACTTTTTGTCCAAAAGCTAATGTGCTTATGATTAAGGTAAAAGCCAATATATATTTTGTATTCAATCTCATTATCCCTTCATTAATTTCGCATAATCTTTAGCGAAATAAGTTAAGATTACATCTGCCCCTGCTCTAGCGATGCTTAATAACATCTCTTGCATAGCAGCTTCATAATTTAAATATCCTTTTTCTGCAGCAGCCATTAACATGGAACATTCTCCACTAACATTATAAGCTGCAATTGGTAAGTCGGAATTCTGCTTTAATAAATGGATCACATCCAAATATAATGTTGCTGGTTTTACCATTAATATATCTGCACCTTCAACTCCATCTAATTCTGCTTCTCTTAGCGCTTCCATCTTATTTGCAGGATCCATTTGATAGGTCTTTTTATCTCCTGATTTTGGTGCAGAATCTAAAGCATCTCTAAAAGGACCATAAAATGCAGAAGCATATTTTGCTGTATAAGACATGATGCTAGTTTCTTCAAAACCAGCTTCGTCTAATTCTTCTCTTAAATAGCCAACCCTACCATCCATCATATCTGAAGGGCCTATCATATCTATTCCTGCTTGTGCTTGCGCAATAGCCATTTTACTTAAGATTGGTAAAGTAGTATCGTTAATGATTTTTCCATTATCTACAAACCCATCATGCCCATCCGAAGAGTATGGATCCATCGCTACATCAGAGATTAATGTAATATGAGGGAAAGTAGTTTTGATTTTATGAATGGCATTTAGATAGAAATTATCTGCAGCATAACTATAAGAAGCAACACTATCTTTTAATCCATCATCTACTGCCGGAAATAAGATATACTGCTTAATTCCTAATTGAATACAAGCTTCAATCTCCTTTAACATTAATTCTAAAGACCATCTGTAATTACCTGGCATAGACACTACTTCGTCCTTTATACCAATTCCATCTACTAAGAATAATGGATATACTAATTGAGCAACATCTAATCTAGTTTCTCTAACCATATCTCTGATGGCGCTAGATTTTCGATTTCTTCTTGGTCTTTCTAACATGAGCAATCTTTTTCCTTTTTTGGAGGAACTGGATCCAAGCCAAATGTACCCCAAGGATGACATTTAGATAATCGTCTAATTCCTAACCATAATCCTTTTAATGGTCCATGTGTTTTTATTGCATCTATTGTATAGACAGAACACGTAGGTATATGCCTACATGTCTGGGGCAATATGGGTGATAATATCCATTGATAAAGTTTAATTGGAATTATCAATATATATTGGATCCATTTAAGCATAAGTATTAAAAATACAACTAATATGGATGAATCAGAAAATACCTATAAAGAAAGTGTATTAGAAGTGGACATTGAAGAAGACACTAGGTGTAAAAGGCTGACCTGCAGCATAGATCCGATCTTCTGTATCGTAATTAAAGAAGTTGTTATATCGAACATTGTTTTGGTTTAAAACATTTACAATTGAAGCTCCTATTTGTCCTTGTATCATCTTAAATTTAATGTCTCGCATAAAAGCTAAATCTAATCTGGAATAGATTTGCTGATCACCAACATTAAGACCTTGTTCGAAAGTTGGTATTCCAGAGCCAAAGACATAATTAAAACTTAAATGATAAGCTTTTAAATTAAAAATGAAAGCGGTTTTCACTTCATGGGTTTGATCATGTGCTGCCCTTTGCCAAACATCAACTCCTAAATAATCAAAAGACTCTGTAGTTCTGCTTAGTGTATAAGCTAACCATAACTGATGTTGAAGGATAGATCGCTTTACATAGAGATCCAAGCCATAAGTCTTAGCTAAACCGTTGTATTGTTTAAAGCCTTCATCA
>JBELBA010000230.1:0-3002 GCA_042095635.1 Chitinophagales bacterium | reverse complement strand
ACTTTAGCTATGGCTATACCGATCAGCATATCTATTTATCTGGATCTCAGAAGGGGCAATCAGATTTATATAGAATGCATGTAGAATCGCAAAGATTATCGCCAATGACCAATGATATCTATGATGATTTAAACCCCATTTTTATTAAAACTAAAAATAGAGAAGGTGTATTATTCTTATCTAATAGACCCTATCAAATTGGAGAAGCATTCGATTGGCAACAACAGCATATTTGCTTCTATGATTTTAAATCGAAAAAGAACAGAATAGTTAGATTAACCAATCATAGTAAAGGCAATATTAGCCATCTATCGTGGAAGGATGATCAGGTGCATTATTTATCGAATGAAACCGGAGTTAACAATTACTATACTGGATCTATCGATACTGCATTTGTGAAATATGATACCATCTTCTATTTCAATGACAGCATGTTAATCAATCCTGGAAATCATCAATATTACTTTTATAATCAGGAAGAAGCAGGTGTTGAAGAAGTAGAATTAGTTGATATTAAAAGACCTCATTTATATGACTATCCTACTAGTAATTTCAATCAACACATTTATGACCAGGATAGAAATGATAATTCGATTTTTAACTTTACAAGAACAAAGAAAGGATTAAGGTTAAGTCAGACAGCAATCAATCCGCTTACTGAAACTTCAATCTCGGAATTCTTAGTGATTGAAGACGCCAATAATTACCCAAGTAATCAAGAAGAGGAAGGTTTTATTGATACCAACAACTATTATATCTTACAAGACTTTATCTATTACGATGAAGCAATTGATATTAAAGCAGAAATTGAAAAAGAAGAATATAAACGTAACTTATTAAGAAGATCATCAGGCTTTAAAAAATCTGATATTCTCATCTATAAGCCAACCATATTCTTAGAATATGCCAATTTCAATCTGGACAATGGAACAATTTTAACGCAATACACCTTGCAAGGTTCTAGGTCTTCACTGAGTCCAATGCTACGAGCATCTGCAGCAGACTTATTTGAAGACTATCGATTTCAGGCTGGTATGAAACTACCTTTAGACTTTAGAGATAAAGAATACTTTGTCAGTTTCGACAACAATAAAAAGCGGTTAGACAAAAGGATTTTAGGTTATAGAAGATCTTCTATATTGAGAAATGACTTAGCTACATCAAATATGATGTCTAATTATATCGCAGATTCTGTAACTACAAAACTCTTAACCAATTTAGTAGAAGCAAGAATTAGTTGGCCATTTTCAGAAACGACTTCTATAAGATTTAGTACCACAGCTAAACAAGACCAAGGTTATTTAAGAGCTGTAGAATTCAATAGCTTATTACCGTTTACTAATTATTCAGAATACAGAGCTTATGGAAGAGCAGAATTTGTTTACGATAATTCGATTAGTTTATTGCAAAATATTAGAGTTGGAACCAGATTTAAAACTTTCTATGAGTATCAGAAACTTTTAACTCAAAACCAAGACTACACAAATATCATAGGTGCAGATTTTAGATTTCATAATAGAATCCATCGTTTAATCACTTTTAATAACAGAATAGCTATCGGTCAATCCTTTGGATCTAGTAATATAGCATTTACTTTAGGTGGATTAGATGGATGGATCGGAGCAAGAAGAGATGGCGGTGTAGAACGATCTGAGAATTATAATTTCCAACAAGAAGCTTATGTAACGCATCTTAGGGGTTATAATCAGAATGTTAGAAATGGGAATAAATACGCCGTTTATAATTCCGAGATAAGAGTACCGATCATTAGATACTTAAACCTACCATGGTATAGAGAGTTTTGGCAGAAACTGCAATTTGTTGGTTTTGGAGATCTAGGAACAGCCTGGGTGGGACCAAGCCCATTTAGTGATGAAAATCCATTTAGCACAGACATTTATCATACAGAAGGAAATCCTGTTAAAGTTACTGCTAACTACGAAATAGATCCTATCCTAAAAAGTATTGGATGGGGTGTTAGAAGCAAAATATTTGGTTATTATTTTAAAGCTGAAAGATCCTACCCACATCACAATGGAAGATTCTATGATTCGATCTGGCAAGTAAGTACAGTATTGGATTTTTAGACCATTGAAAATAATTTAAGACATGAAAAACATCGCTTATTTTTTCATTGCAGCAATAGGAATTGTTGTGACTTTAATCTTTGGAAAGGCATTATTAATTCCATTCATATTTGCTTTATTGCTTTGGTTTATTGTTAAAGAAATAAGAGCAGGCATAGACAAAATAGGATTTATTGAAAAGTATGTTCCTTCTTGGATAAAGAGTCTATTAACAACAGTGGTTATCCTTTCCATCCTTGGTTTTATTTCTAAAATCTTATCTGCTAGTATTAACACTTTGGCAAAGTCCTATCCAAAGTATGAATCCAATGTAGACGCTATCATAGAAAGCGCAAATGAAATGTTCAGTATGGATTTGGTAAGTTTGGTCCAAGGACATTCTGGAGATATTGACTTTGGTTCTATTTTAGGTTCTTTATTTAATTCTTTAACAGACATATTAAGTAGTGCATTTATGATTACATTATATGCCCTATTTGTATTCTTAGAAGAGGCAAACTTTAGAACTAAACTAAAGTCTGTTTTTAGCTCGAAAGAAAAGTTTGAACAAGTCTATAACATCCTAAATACCATTGAAGTTTCTATTTCAAAGTACTTAACACTAAAGACTTTTGTTAGTTTAATCACTGGAGTTTTAAGTTATATAGCATTAGCAATTATTGGTATTGACTCTCCTATTTTTTGGGCATTGATCATCTTCATTTTTAACTTTATACCAACAGTTGGGTCATTGGCAGGGACACTTTTTCCGGCGGTATTTTGCCTATTACAATTTGGAGAATTTGGACCAGCATTATTAGTCTTATCAATAGTAGGAGTTATTCAAATCTTAGTAGGTAATATCTTAGAACCAAAACTAATGGGTAATTCCATGAACCTAAGTCCATTAGTCTCCATACTAGCATTATCACTTTG
>JBELBA010000229.1:0-2970 GCA_042095635.1 Chitinophagales bacterium | reverse complement strand
AATGATCGAAAGTGATTTTAGTTTAGCCTTTTTTATTTGAAGTACAAAGTTGCAGTCTCATTATCTGTTAGTTCGAAATGATCGTCTTCATAACTTTCACAATATTTTAGATTTTTATATCTTATTACTTTGAGGTCTATCAAATCAACCAAGTCTTCACTAGAGTAGTCTTCTTCGTTTAAAGTCATAATTTTAATTTTTATTGAAATTAAGATGATCTTGTAATTAGGATGTCACGTAGATGTTATCAAATCGTTAAATGAATCGGAAGGTGATAAATGGTTATGTCTTTATCATTCGTATTTCATTTTTATCCTAACAATGTTTAACTTAATTAATACAAGTTTGATTCTATGAAACAACCAAGAAGACAGTTTATTAAGAATTTAAGTTTAGCATCAGTAGGTATTGCTTTTGGTCCATTTATTTATAAAATGAATGCTGTTAATTATTCAAGTAATCAATTACTTTCAAATTGTAATGCTACTACGATAGATTATTATGGTGTTGGACCATTTTATACAGCAGATGCTCCAGAGATAACAGATGGTCAATTATGGAAGGAGGGGGATCAAGGAACAATATTAAGATTAAGTGGACATGTGCATGATCTAGATTGTGCAGAGAACTTGGAGAACGTTGTTATTGATCTATGGCATGCAGATAATCTAGGTGATTATGATAATGAAGGATTTAAATTTAGAGGTAAAACAACTACAGACAGTGATGGCTTTTATAGTTTTGAAACGATTTTGCCAGGTAAGTACTTAAATGGAAGTAAGTATAGACCATCTCATATTCATTTTAAGATTACTCCTCCTAATTATCCCACATTAAATACTCAATTGTATTTTGAAGGTGATACTGATATCGCTGAAGATGCTGCCGCTAATATCAAAGATGGAACCTATAATGCAACAGAAAGAATTATTTCACTATCAGATAGTGTAGATGGAGTATTAGAAGGAACATGGGATATTATCATAGATGGTGAAAATTTAGCTGTAGGATTGGATGTTCATATCGAACAAGGAATATTATATAATGCCTATCCTAATCCTTTCGAAGATAAATTAGAAATCCAATATAGTATTTACAAAGAGGCAAATATCAGTATTGATGTCTTCAATGTTAAAGGGCAAAAAGTTGCTGTGTTGAAAGAAGAAAGACTAGGAGCAGAAAAGTATACTGCTGTGTGGTATCCAGATCATTCAATAAGCGCTGGTACTTACATTGTCAGTTTGCAAGTAAACGGTGTAAGTGTAAATAAAATGAGAGTATTGAAAAGATAGCTATTACTAGTTATTAGTTATGTGAAATAAAAAATCCCAGCGAAATCGAAGGGATTTTTTATTTATGCAAAGAAGAATATACCTGCTGATATTATTCCTGTAAGCACTAGAATTGTTCCAAGAACTATTTTGGACCACCTTTCTAATTTTTCATCTTCATTCATAGTTTCAAATTTAATCAAAGATACGTTAAACACTAGTAATAATTTAGATTAATTGTAAAGGTTTTTAAATTAATTTAAGTCTAAAATTTTTTCCTTAAAATTTCAATAGAATTGCTTATTTTTATATGTCTAAATTAAAATATCAAAAGAATAATATATGAGCTTGTATCAAGATTATCTTAAGGAAATAGAAGAAAGGAAAGGTGAAGGTCTTCATCCTAAGCCGATTGATGGTGGTGATTTATTAACTGAAGTTGTTAATCAAATTAAGGATGTAAAAAACGAATATAGAAAGGATTCATTAGACTTTTTTACTTACAATGTATTGCCTGGTACTACAAGTGCTGCGGTTGTAAAAGCCCAGTTCTTGAAAGATGTCATTACAGGAGTTACTGATGTTGCAGAAATTTCTGAAGCTTCTGCATTTGAGCAATTATCTCATATGAAAGGAGGTAAATCTATTGAAGTTCTTATAGATATTGCTTTAGGTCACGATGCTGCACAAGCTGAAAAGGCTTCTGAAGTATTGAAGACTCAAGTATTCTTATATGAAGCAGATACAGACAGATTAGCAGCAGCTATGAAAGCTGGAAGTGCAATAGCTAAAAGTATTATTGAAAGTTATGCAAAAGCAGAATTTTTTACAAAATTACCAGATGTAGATGAAGAAGTAGAAGTTGTAGCTTTTGTTGCAGGTATTGGTGATATTTCAACTGATTTCTTATCTCCAGGACCAGATGCACATTCTAGGTCTGATAGAGAATTACACGGTCAATGTTTGTTTGAGCATGATAAAGTAATGCAACAAGAATTGATTCAGTTAAAAGAGAAACATGCTGATAAAAGAGTAATGTTAGTTGCAGAGAAAGGTACAATGGGAGTAGGCTCTTCTAGAATGTCTGGCGTAAATAACGTTGCATTATGGACAGGTGTTAAAGCAAGTGAATATGTTCCTTTCATTAACATTGCACCAGTAATTGCTGGTACTAATGGAATCGCACCGATCTTTTTAACGACTGTTGGTGTAACTGGTGGAATTGGTTTAGACCTAAAAAACTGGGTAATCAAGAAAGACGCTGACGGCAATGTTGTCAGAGATGAAGATGGTGAAGCAGTTTTGGAAGAAGAATATGAAGTGAAAACAGGAGATATTTTCAAAATCAATACAAAAGAGAAGCAATTATATAAAAATGGTAAAGCAGTAAAAGATGTTTCTGCTGCATTTACTCCACAGAAAGTAGAATTCATGAAAGCGGGTGGTTCTTACGCAGTTGTATTCGGTAAGAAATTACAAACTTTTGCATCTGCTACTTTAGGAATTGATATTCCTAAAGTATATGCTGCTTCAAAAGAGATTTCTCATGAAGGTCAAGGTTTAACTGCTGTTGAAAAGATCTTTAATAAGAATGCAGTAGGAAATACACCTGGAAAAACTTTACATGCAGGTTCTGATGTTAGAGTTGAAGTAAACATTGTAGGTTCGCAAGATACCACCGGTTTAATGACTTCGCAAG
>JBELBA010000228.1:0-2994 GCA_042095635.1 Chitinophagales bacterium | reverse complement strand
CCTAGAAAAAACGGAAGATGGAGAATTATGCAGATATACCCTACCTGCAGAGGATACTGTCAAGATTTATAATATCAGAGCTGACTTCACTATTGAATCTGAACGCTTGGGTTGCCCTCCCTTAATTGCAAGCTTTCAAAGTTCTTCAACCAATGCGGTAAGTTTAGAATGGATTATGGGAGATAGCCTTGCATCTGATTTATCTACTAATAATGTTGAATACATCTATGAAAATCCGGGTAAATATGATGTTACACTAGTTGCTACTGATGAAAATGATTGCTCGGATACTTTAACAAGACCAGCAGCTATAGATGTATTTTATATCAATGCTAGTTTTGAAGCTGACACTAATGCAGGATGCTCTCCTTTTGCGATTACATTAACTCAAAATTGTAGTTCTGAGGTATTTATATCCAATTACCTTTGGGACTATGGAAATGACACGACTAGTATTAATCCCTTACCTAGAACAGTTCATTATCAATACATTAGTCCTAAAGCTTTCCCTGTTAGCTTAACTATCACTGATGATAATGGATGTATAGCAACAGCATACGATACTATTCAGCTGAACAAATATCCTATTGTAGATTTTGAAGTGGACTCTACAGTGTTGTGTCCTCAAGTTCCTTTAGGCTTTACTAACCTAACAGATATGACTACTATTGACAGCATATTTTGGGATTTCCAAGATGATACAACTAGTTCTGAAGAAAACCCAAGCTTTCCTTTCCAACAAGAAGGATGGCATACAATTAGTTTAGGTGCTATAAACTTTAGTGGATGTACAGCCTACCAAGTATATGAAGACTTGGTATTTATAAGAGACTATCCTCCTTTAACTTTAAAGAACGCTATTCAAATAGAAAATGGACAATCTGCTCATCTAAAAGCAAAAGGGGCTCAATACTACGTATGGTCCCCAAGTGAAACATTAAGTTCGGCTTCTGTATCTGATCCTATTGCGACACCTAATGAGACAACTATATACCATGTAACAACGCTGAATGAATTTGGATGTTTTAAATCTGATTCTGTAACTGTAATTGTATTAAATCCAGATACTTCTACTTTAATTGTACCAGATGCATTTACACCAAATGGCGATGGTATTAATGACGAGATGAAAGTCTTAATGTATGATATATCTAGATTTGAATTTAAGATCTATAATAAATGGGGACAAAGAGTATTTATGACTAGATCTGAAGATGATGGTTGGAATGGAGAATTTAATGGTGTAGCTCAGCCTATGGGGCTATATAACTACATAGTTGTAGGAAAAGATATTAATGATCAAGAATTGATTACTAAAGGCCAATTCTTATTGATTAGATAATGAAGAAAGTACTAATCATATTATTAACCTTTAGTGCAAGTCTTTATGGACAAGATGCACACTTCTCTAGCCCAATGCATGTAGCGACACAGTATAATCCAGCTCAGACCGGTTTATTTAGTGGATGTTATCGAATAGCTACCAATTATAGAAATCAATGGCTTTCTACTGGAGCTCCCTTTAATACTTATTTAGTAGCATTAGATGAACCTGTAAAGATCAGTCAAAACTCTAGAC
The DNA here is from genome assembly GCA_042095635.1 of Chitinophagales bacterium. Taxonomy (GTDB): domain Bacteria; phylum Bacteroidota; class Bacteroidia; order Chitinophagales; family CAJXBJ01; genus JBELBA01. The sequence goes on along the minus strand of JBELBA010000228.1, from coordinate 1,415 downwards.
AAAAGTTAGGTGTTGGTTTCCATTTATTACAAGAAGTATCTGCAGGTCAATTAATCAAACATACCGATATCAAGTTAAATATCGCTTATCATAGATATTTAGATTACGACTACAAACACCTTTTATCAGGAGGATTTCATGCAGGGATTCTACAAACCAAACTAAACATAAATGACATTGGCTTTGAAGAACAATATAACAGTGTATCTGCAATAGACTTGGATAGAAACAATGGAGAGAGCTTCATTACAGGTAATATTTTCGCTTTTGACATAAATATTGGTGCACTATATCAATACAAAGTTAAAGGAACAAAAATACAAAGTGGCCTAACTATTAATCATATTAATCGCCCATACTTCTCTGTATTTAATATCGAAAATGATAGTACTAGAATGAACATAAAACACAACTTTAATTTCCTCTATCAAAAAGACTTAAGTAAGAAGTCACGCTTAACTTTATCAACTGCTAATCATGTTCAAGGAGGTTATTCAGTAATTTTATTTGGAGGAAGTTTAATGTATAGAGACTTTTTAATTTCTGGAGAAAAGAATACCATAGAATTTGGAGTATTTCACAGAATTGCGGAGGCCATCATCTTAAATTTTAGAACAAAATATAATAATCACATTATCAATTTGAATTATGATATCACAGTATCTGGCTATGTTAGAGCAACCCAAAGTTTTGGTGCTTTTGAGATTGGCTATACTAGAAGTATTCAATGTAAACCTGAAATTCCATCGAATTGTTCGAGACCATGTTTAAGACTGTAAAACTTATATTATTACTATGTATTAGTCATTTGGTATTATCTCAGGATAACAACCAATGGAAAGTTGATATGGCTATTGCGGATTCATTTATGAAGATTGGCGTCTATTATGATGCAGTAGATTATTACGAATTAGCTATTCAACAAGAAAATCTAGCAGTCCTTCATTTTAAGAAAGGAAAAGCATGTATGCATGCCAGAGATTATTTAAATGCATCCATCCACTTTGAAAAAACACTCGAATTAGGAGAGCAACATTTTCCTGAAGCCAGATATTTATATGCCTTGATGAATATGTATTTAGGTAATTACAAATTAGCTTCAGATGAGTTTATTAAGCTTAAAAGTGACTACGAAGGACCCAACAAAGGAAAAATAAAAAAATGGGCTGCAATTGAATTAGATGGATGTACCCTTGCAATTGAAGATAGCTTAAACACTGAACGTAAGCCCTTAAGTATAGAACATTTACCAGCACCTCTTAATAGAGGAAACTCTGACTTTGCAGCCTTTGAGAATGATGGAGAACTCTATTTTTCTTCCTTTGATACAGATTCTAGTTTACAATTCTTTGGAGAGACGAATACTAATTGTAGAATTTATAGATCTAAGCGACTAGGAACCAATCAATACAGCG
>JBELBA010000227.1:0-3045 GCA_042095635.1 Chitinophagales bacterium | reverse complement strand
GATGGAAGGAACTTTTACTTAACTTTACAATTAATTTTTTAGATATGAGAATCATTTTTACCGCATTATTAGGTCTATTGATCATAGCTTGTAGTAATCAGACTGCAGCAAAAAAGGCAACTTCTAAGCAAGAAGTAAATGTTTATACACACCGACATTACGATACAGATAAAATACTTTTAGAAGCTTTTGAAAAAGAAACTGGTATCAAAGTAAATGTGATTAAAGCCAAAGCGGATGAGTTAATTGAGAAAATGAAAATCGAAGGTGCTCAATCTCCTGCTGATATTTTAATTACTTCTGATGCTGGAAGGTTATATAGAGCGAAGTCTTTAGGTTTATTACAAACTGTAAATGATTCTAACATTATTAACGTCGTACCAACTCATCTAAAAGATGAAGAAAATCAATGGTTTGGGATTACTAAAAGAGCAAGAGTAGTTGTATATGCTAAGGATAGAGTTGAGTCAGCACAATTATCTACTTATGAAGCATTAATACAATCAGACTGGAAAGAAAAGATCTTAGTGAGATCTTCTTCTAATATATATAATCAGTCTTTATTAGCTAGTATCGTTGCACATCATGGAGAAGAAGTAGCAGCAAATTGGGCAAAAATGTTAGTGGGTAATATGGCTAGAAACCCTAAAGGTAATGATAGAGATCAAGTAAAAGCGATTGCTGCTGGTGAAGGAGATTTAGCTATTGTAAATACTTATTATTTGGGAAAGTTATTAAACTCTTCTAATGAAGAAGAAAAGAAAGCAGGTGAAGCTGTAGGGATCTTCTTTCCTAATCAGAAAGATAGAGGAACACATATCAATATCAGTGGTATGGGATTGGCTAAGCATTCGCCAAATCAGGCAAATGCAATTCAATTAATGAATTACTTATTAAGTCCAAATGTGCAGAAGGCATTTGCAGAAGCTAATTTCGAATACCCTGTTAGAATTGATGTAGAACCGAGTGAATTATTAAAGTCTTGGGGTACATTTGAGGAAGATTTAATATCACTTTCAGAGCTTGGAGCAAACAATCAGAAAGCAGTTATGATATTTGATAAAGCGGGTTGGCGTTAATTGAATAGAATTAAGAACATACGATTAAGAGAGGTAGGGCTAATGTTATTGGCCCTATTGCTTTTTTATCCCCTTAGCACATTAGTAGAAGTACTTTTTACTGGATCATCCTCAGATGTTTGGGAGCATTTAAAAGAAGTCTTGTTGGTAGAGTATACTATTAACTCTGTTATTCTTATCGTTTATGTATCTATCATATGTATTCTACTTGGCTTTATGCCAGCCTTCTATTTATCAAAGTATCAATTTAAAGGTGCAAATTTTCTATCCTGGGCCTTAATATTACCGCTTACTATTCCATCTTATATCATGGCTTTCGCTTATGCTGGCTTTTTCGATCTTACCGGATTAATTAGCAAGGTTTGTTTATTAATGGGTTTTGAAGGTTTTCATATGGATGTGCTTAATAGGTCAGTATTAGGATTGGTATTAGCATTTAGTTTGTTCCCTTATTTGTTTATTATTTCCAAAGTTTATCTAGAAGGTGCTTCCAGAAGATATATTGAAGCAGCAGAGACATTAGGTCTTAGTCGTTTCTCTATTTTTAGAAGAGTGGTTTTGCCTTTATCAAGACCTGCAATCATTGCAGGTTTGAGTTTAGTTATAATGGAGTTATTGAATGATTATGGGGCAGTGAAGTATTTCGGCGTACCTACTTTTACAACAGGGATATTTAAGGTTTGGTTTGCTTTCGGAGATCATGAATCTGCTTTAAAATTGGCGTCGATTTTAATGTTAATAGCATTACTGGTCTTATTGATGGAAAGATGGTCTAGGAAGAAGATGAAGTTTATAAGTTCAAAAATTCAGAATGTTCATTTTGATAAAAGAGCTTTAGAGGGGAATGCGAAATATTATGTACCTATATTATGTTGGTTACCATTTATCTTATGTTTTCTGATTCCTTTAAGTCAATTAATATATTGGGCTAGTCAGTCTTTCGATTATTTAAATGATGACTTCTTTGGTTTGTTTTTGCAATCAGTAGGGATGGCATTGTTATCTTCGCTAATTATCTTAATCATAGCCGTATGGGTAAGTTTTGTAGTTAGAGTGACTAAGCTAGCTTGGATTAAGAAATGGACGCATATACTTACTTTAGGTTATGCAATACCGGGTGCTATTATCGCAGTTTGTGTATTGATTCCTTTTACGAGCTGGAGTATCCATATCAATGAATGGTTTAATCTAAGATGGGGCTTATTCCTTAATCAACTATTTATCACTTTAATCTTTGCTTATTTATTAAGATTCTTTGCAGTAGGTTATAACGGAATAGATTCTAGTTATGAGAAGATAAGTACGAGTATAGATGAGTCTGCCGAGATACTAGGTTTATCTAAATTGAAGATCTTATTTAGGGTTCATTTAGCTAATCTTAAGCCAGCATTATTAGCATCCTTTCTGATGCTATTTATTGATATATTAAAAGAGTTGCCGCTAACCTTAATTCTTAGACCATTTAATTTTGATACATTGGCTACAAAGACTTACGAGTTGGCAGGTGATGAAATGTTAGAAGAATCTGCTTGGCCTGCATTAATCATTGTATTAGTTGGTGCAAGTATTAGTTATTTATTGAAGCGAGTAATAAAATAGAAATATGTTAGTACTTCAGAATATTGAAAAATCTTATGATAGCTTTAGGTTAAAGTCAATCAACTTCACAATTGAGGAAGGAGAGATTATAGCTTTAGTTGGCGAAAGTGGATCTGGTAAATCTACCTTATTAAGGATAATTGCTGGTTTAGAACAAATTGAATCTGGAGACATCTTAATGGAAGGTCAATCTTGGAAAGATGTAAGTACTAATGAGCGGTCTATAGGTTTTGTGTTTCAAGATTATGCCTTATTTCCGCATCTTAATGTTAGAGATAATATTCTGTTTGCGTTTAAAAATAAATCTGATGAGGTATGTAATAATTTGCTAGAAACCGTTGGCTTAATTGAGATCGGAAGAGCACAC
>JBELBA010000226.1:0-3025 GCA_042095635.1 Chitinophagales bacterium | reverse complement strand
GAACAATGGTTGAAGTTAACGGTCTCTCATGGTTGTTATTGGAAGAAATGTTCTTTCTGTGATGTTAACTTAGATTATATCGGAAACTATCAGAATACAACAGGAAAAGCAATTGTAGATAAGATGGAGCAGATGATTGAAGCTACTGGAATCAATGGCTTTCATTTTGTAGATGAAGCTGCTCCTCCTAAAATGCTAAAAGCGATAGCTTTAGAGTTGATAGAAAGGAAGATCTCAGCAAGATGGTGGACCAATATTAGATTTGAGAAAACCTTCGATTTTGAGCTTTGTAAATTATTAGCTACCTCTGGTTGTATAGCGGTTACCGGCGGATTAGAAGTAGCGTCTGATCGTTTACTTAAGAAGATGAAGAAAGGGGTAGATATTGTTCAAGTTGCTAGAGTTACTAAAGCCTTTAAGGATAATGGTATTTTGGTTCATGCCTACTTGATGTATGGTTTCCCAACACAAACAGAGCAAGAGACCATTGATGCTTTAGAAGTAGTAAGACAGTTATTCGATAATGATTGTTTAGACTCAGCTTTTTGGCATAGATTTACTTGTACCATTCATAGTCCTATCGGACAAGCACCATCAGAGTTTGATATTGAAATCACAGGACCAGAATTTGAAGGTTTTGCACAGAATGACCTTACACATATAGATCCCACTGGTGCAAATCATGGATTGTATACTACAGGTTTAAATACGGCATTACAAGCTTACTTAGAAGGTAATGAATTAGAAAAAGCTGTTTCGGATTGGTTTGATATTGAAGTCCCTACTACTACAGTAGATGAGACACTAGTGAGTGATAGTATTGCTTAAGTTTATTTTACTGATAATGCTCAATAATCTTGAAATCGAATAACATCAAACCCTAACAACATCCATTCTTAGGATCACAATAAGATCCACTCTTCGTATCGACTAGTTTAAATTTAGGCTTGGTTTGGGGAATACCACATTGGTCTTCCGCTAAACAAGCTGTTTGAGTGTTGGTTAATACAAAGTGTGTTCCATTGTGCGCTAAATTGAATTTACCGATGGTGTTGGCTTGGTATTCAACTTCTATTTCAGCACTAGGTAAAGAAAGCTTTTCTTCTGATAATTCGATGATGCTTAAAAGCTTTGTAGGACTTAATCTATGGTCCATATCTCTATCATCATACCATAATTGGAAAATGACTTTCTCTTCTTTTCTTGTTGTTCCTCCGCAGTCTATGAAGTGTTTTGTTACTAATCCTACTTCAGTGATATGGAAGTGTGCAGGAATCATTCCATCATTCTCAATTTCAAAAGATAATTGACTTGTTTTTCTTAATAACTGTTTTACCTCTGATAACTTCATCGCTTATTTTTTAAAGTCTAAACTGGCAGAATTAACGCAATAACGCATTCCCGTAGGTGCTGGTCCATCATTAAATACATGACCTAAATGACCATCACAAGTAGTACATGTAACTTCAACACGGATCATACCATGTGTAAAATCTTTATATTCTGTAATGTTTTCGTTTTCTATAGGCTCATAGAAAGCGGGCCATCCAGAACCAGAATCATATTTAGATTTAGAAGAGAATAGGGCAGTTCCGCATGCTGCACAGTAATAAGTGCCTTCTTCGTAGTGTTTATTAAACTCATTCGTATGTGGTCTCTCCGTTCCTTTTTCCCTAAGAATTCTGTACTCTTCTGCACTTAATTCTTTTTTCCACTCTTCGTTAGTCTTATCTACTTTTTTGTCTTGTTCTTGCATGATAAAAGCACTTAATAAAATGATAACTAATATGGATAGTAAAGCCTTCATCTAGTCAGCATGACCTTTATGATCGTTTTCATGTTTTTCTTCTATAGATGTAGATTTTCTACCTAATTGTCTATCCATAAATTCCGGTAATTGTTCTGCACCAATTCCTTTACCAATGATCTTCTTATTCTTATCTAAGATGAATAATTTTGGAGTAGACTTGATGTCATATAATTCTCTGAAGTTCACTCTCATTAATGTAGAATCTGCAACATTAATCCAATCGCTAATTCCTTTTTCATTTACGAATTTTCTCCATTTGTCTAATTCAATTTCCGTACAGATAGAAAATACTTTAACATCATGCCCTTCCTTAGTTACTTCATTATAATACTTTACAAACTTTGGCATTGATTTCTTACAATGACCACAGTCTGGATCCCAGAATAAAATCCAAGTATAGTCCGACTTGATGTCATGCAATCTTTGCGGATTGCCGATTGGATCTAGCATATCTAAATCTGGAGCTATCTTACCACATAATGTAGGTCTTAAAGTATTAGCTTGGTTGATGATCTTAAATAATTGGTTGTGATCCATCCAAGTTGCTTGTCCTTTGCTATAGTAGTTGTCTACTAAGTATACATATACCGCATCCATACACATGATTTGATTGTTAGCATATTTGTTTAATAAATGCGCTAAAGTAAACTTGAATAAGGCTTCACTTGCAGCGGCTTTCTTTAATACATAGTCACATTCTACCATGATAGAATCAGGGATAGGAATAACGCATCTTTTAAAGTAACCATCAATTCTTTGTTGGAAAACAGGCGTGTTTACTAATCTACCGTCTGCAAAGTTTAAATTATCGAAATAATGTCTCTTGTAATAAGCGAAAGCATTTGAATCTGCTAATTCCTTTGGCATTTCAGGATCTTTCACTGCTAATAACATAGTAGGAAAGAGTTTGTCTTTATGCTTTTTTACTAAGTTCTTCATATAAGTCTCTACTTCTTTATCGATGGCTTTAATCTTCGCTTGTGTTTCTTCAGCCGTCAATTTAGTATAAGTGAAGTTAGCTGGCTTATCACCTGCTTTAAAGTCTGCAGTATATAAATTTCCACTTTCTCCGATGTATTCTTTTACTTCTGCTTTCTTAATTTTTAGCCACTTTCCTGATACGATAGTATACTTAATGAATTTAGGATCGATCTCTTGAATTTCATTATACTTAATAGTATCTCCATTGAAACCTAAGATATATTGACCTCTAGA
>JBELBA010000225.1:0-3093 GCA_042095635.1 Chitinophagales bacterium | reverse complement strand
GAACCTTTAATTTTGTCGTATCTAGATTTGATTGATTTTTCATCATCATTAGATGGTGTCTCTGGATAATTTGGTAATGCATATCCTTGAGCTTGTAATTCTTTAATAGCTTCTTGTAATTGTGGTACAGAAGCGGAGATATTAGGAAGCTTAATAATATTAGCATCAGGTGTTTTAGCTAATTCTCCTAATTCAGCTAAAGCATCTCCTATTTTTTGATCTTCGTATAAATAGTCAGGGAAGTTAGAAATGATTCTTCCTGCTAAAGAAATATCTTTTGTTTCCATTTCAATACCAGTCCCTGCAGTGTATGCTTCTACTATCGGTAAGAAGGAATAAGTTGCTAAAGCCGGAGCTTCATCTGTTTTTGTGTATATGATTCTTGAATTAGCCATAATAATATGTTTTATGTGCTTTAATAATTATCTAAAAGGGCTGTAAATATAAGCATTTTAGTCGATTTATTGAAGTCTGATTTTCAACTACAAACAAAATTATTATTACCTTTATGTAAAGCTTTCACGTAAAGAAAATCATGAACGAACATTTAGATGCAACAGGCGAGAATTATTCAAACGAAGAACAAGAGTTTGATAGAGCTTTACGTCCAAAAATGTTTGAAGATTTTACTGGTCAGGAACAAATTATTGAGAATTTCAGAGTTTTTGTTCAGGCTGCAAATATGCGAGGTGAGGCTTTAGATCATGTATTGTTGCATGGCCCTCCAGGTTTAGGAAAAACAACTTTGGCTAATATAATGGCTAATGAGCTAGGCGTATCGATAAAGATTACTTCTGGTCCTGTATTAGAAAAGCCTGCAGATTTAGCCGGTTTGCTTACTAATTTGGAAGAAAATGACGTTTTATTTATTGATGAAATTCATCGATTATCTCCTGTTGTTGAAGAGTATCTTTATTCTGCAATGGAAGATTATAAAATTGATATCATGATTGATTCTGGTCCTAATGCTAGATCAGTGCAAATTGTCTTAAATCCATTTACATTAATAGGAGCCACGACACGTTCTGGACTACTTTCTTCACCTATGAGGGCAAGATTTGGTATTAAAGGCTTATTGAATTATTACAATTTAGAAAACCTAGAAAAGATCATTCATCGTTCTTGTAATATACTTGATGTGCCTATTGATGATAATGCATCTGAAGAAGTAGGAAGAAGATCAAGAGGGACACCTAGAATTGCAAATGCATTACTAAGAAGAGTAAGAGATTTTGCAATGATAAAAGGAGATGGAAAGATCGATATCAAAATTGCAAAGATTGCTTTGGATGCATTGAATGTTGATGATCATGGTTTGGATGAAATGGATAATAAGATCATTTCTGTAATCGTAGAAAAATTCAATGGTGGTCCTGTTGGATTAAAAACTATCGCTACTGCGGTTGCAGAAGATACAGGAACTATTGAAGAAGTGCATGAGCCTTTCTTGATTCAAGAAGGTTATTTACATAGAACACCGAAAGGTAGAATTGCAACGGAAAAGGCATATAGACATTTAGGAATCAATATGCGTTCTCAGCAGAATGGTTTATTCTAATTTCTTTCCATTCTTTTAATCATATAGATCATTCTTACACTAAATAAGTAATGTAACATTTGCTGGTTTCTTCTTATGTTAGAATTGTATACCACATCTAATGGTATTATGGATCTACTAAATCTAAAATTAAGATCTAATGAGGGTGATACCGCTGTTTGAAAATTTAATAAATATTCTAAGTTATAATCAACGAATCCAGAAAATGAATTAGGTGTTTTATTCAACATGCTTCCGTAAAGCAAACCAATACCAAAATGGTATTTTTCTCTATCAGAATAAACTGCATAGATAGGCACATCAATATAGTTAATGTTATAATTCCAGTTCTGAATTCTGGAACCACGCTGAGCATAATTGATTTCAATATTAGCCGACCATTTATCGTTAAATGGTACCATTCCTATTACACCTGTATTTAATCCAATCTTATCATAACCAGCAGCATTGTCTCCAGACACTTGAGAAGCGTTAAATCCAACTATTATACCACCTCCAATATTCTGTGCTTGTATAGTTAATGCAGAAATTAACGTAATAGCTAATAGTAATATGTATTTTTGAAATCTCATCATGTTGTAAAAATAGTAAAAAGTGAAGATAACATTTTTAGGAACAGGAACTTCTCAAGGAGTTCCAGTAATTGCATGTGAATGTAAAGTTTGTAGTTCTGCAGATGAAAGAGATAAAAGGCTTCGTGCATCGATTATGATTCAGGAAGGAAATCTCAATATTGTAGTAGACACAGGTCCAGATTTTAGAGCTCAAATGTTAAGGACGGATATTAAACACTTAGATGCTGTATTATATACCCACGAGCATAAAGATCATATTGCAGGTCTGGATGATGTAAGACCATTTAATTATATCCAAAAAAAAGCTACAGAAATTTTCTGTACAGATAGAGTAGAAGAAGCTTTGAGAAGAGATTTTCATTATTGTTTTTCAGATAATAAATACCCAGGGATACCTCAATTGAATTTAAATATTATTGATTTTAAATCCTTTTATGTTAAAGGCTTAAAAGTAATTCCGATTGAAGTCCTTCATTATAAATTACCTGTATTAGGTTTTAGGATTGGAGACTTTACTTATATCACTGATGCTAAAACTATAGCAGAAAAAGAAAGGAAGAAAATAAGAGGGTCGAAGGTATTAGTTATTAATGCACTTAGATTCGAAGAACATATCTCACATTTTAATTTCGAAGAAGCGCTAGAGATGATTAAAGACTTGGAAGTAGAAACTGCATATTTAACACATATATCTCATTTAATGACAACTCATGAAGAACTCATAAAGTTGTGTCCTGCTAATGTGATACCTGCATTTGATGGATTAAAAATTGAAATATAAAAGAAAAGCGCAACCAATCGGTTGCGCTTTTCTTTTATTATTTACATGCAGTATATTAAGCCATTACAGATAATGGTATATTGACAATCTCTTCCATAGTTATGAATGTTTCAGATTTTTGAACTTCTTCTATCATTTGTACTTTTTCTGATAATACTCTATATAAGTGCTTAGTGTCT
>JBELBA010000224.1:0-3071 GCA_042095635.1 Chitinophagales bacterium | reverse complement strand
TCTTTTTGAGAAGCACTTACTCTTATCGCTTCTTCTTTTAATTCATATTCGATCTCATCTAGTTTACCTCTCTCTTCTGTAATCTTAAGATCTAATGTATTTACTTCTTGGCTAGCATTTTGGTAAGCCTCGATGATTTCTCCAAATCTACCTTCCCATTCTTTTATATGATAGTCCTTAATATACTTCTGATAGTCAGCAGTCTTTTCAACCAAACGATGATTAATCTTAGCAATATCTTCTAATTGAAAGATGATATGGTTTAAGGTTAAACTGGCTTTATCCCATTCTGCAACTTGAGTTAATAGCATTCTATTTGCTCTCAACTTAACTTTACTAGCATTTAAAACTTCAACTTTAGCAGCGATACTTTCTCTTTCTAATAGTTTTACTTTCTTTAAGGCCTTTGCTAAATCCGTAGATTGCTTTGCAAATAAATTTTGCCTTTGTTTGTCACTAGCAATTTCAGAATATAACTTCGTTTTATTCTCAAAGATGACTTCTAAATCAGCTAATACTTTACTTAAGGTTGATTCGACTTGCTCTAATTCTTTCGCTGTATCAGAAGAATGATTTTCATAATGCTCTACAAACGGATGTTCTTCCGACCCGCATAAAGGACAAGCGTCCCCTTCAATAAGATTGGCTCTAAGCTCTTCAAAGTTCTGTTCCAACTGCTCCCTGTCGAATTTAGCTTTCAACTCGGTTTGCTTCAGTTCAAATTGCTTTCGCTTTAGTCTAAGTTTTTCAAATGAAGCCTGTAGCTTATCGTATTCCTTTTCTTTAGCAACAAGAGCTTCCTTTATAGAAGCACTTTCCTTTTCAATGCTATTATACTGTTGCTCGATATGAATAAGCTCATTAAGTTTTAGTAATTCTTGTTCTTGCTTTTCTATTAAAGCTTCTAGTGTATTAACATCTTGATGTTCTACTTTTTCTAAGGCTTCTTTAAAATGAACCTTTTGTTTTAATTGAATTGCTTTAATCTCATCAATAGTATGGGCAGATAATTCTGGTAAAGTCAACGCATAGCCTAACTTTTCCCATTCTACATTTAATGCTAGTAATGTCTCATCTGTTTGATTAACATCAGCAATCTTTTCTTTAATAAGTGGAAAGTCAATTCTTAATTGCTCTAATTGCGGATTATCCGTGAGCTTATCTAGTAGTACTAATCTTCTTTTTATAAAACGATCTAAAGCTATTTTCCTCGCATCGTACTTTTCTAATAATCGTTTTCTTTGAGATTCGTGCTGCTCAAATAACTCTTTGCTTTTCTTTAATACAGCTTCATTTTCTCCAATCTTTTGATCCTTAATTCTAACATTCTCTATGATAGGTATTAATTTATGTTTTTTATGAATTAACTTTTCTAACTGATCATCTAACTGCGCTTTAGCTAATTCATTTTCTTTTAACCTTTGTCTCTCATTTTCAATTCCAGCGCTTAACTCATTGGTTCTAGATCTCCCTTTCTTAATCTCTTCTTGTATAGATTGAAACTGCAGAATATCTGCTTTATAAGCTAACAATTTCTGATGTTTAACCAGCTTTTCTTCCCTGTATTTAAAGTTTGCAGCAGACTTAGCATTCTCTAAAATTGCTCCTTTCGTCTTTTCAATCTTCTCTCTTAACTCTACTACCTGATTCTTAATATTCAAGTGTCTTTGTATATGTAAAATCTTCTCGTTAATACTTAAAAGACTTTTATCTAAATCAGTCTCTTGCTTTTCGAAAGCAGTTATCTCATCTTGAGACAATAAGTCTATTCCACCCAACTTAGACTTTAATTGTTCTAATTGTTGTTCTTCAATATTAGCTCTATCAAAAGAAGCTGCACCAATCTTTCTAAAAATATCTACACCAGTAATTTTCTCTAATAAAATCCCTCTTTCTTTCTTGTTGGCTTTTAAGAATTGATCGAAAGCACCTTGAGATAAAAGAATAGATTTAATAAACTGATCGTAATTTAAGCCAATAAAAGATTCATTCAATTCAATAACCGTTCCATTATAGTTTCCTTCTATTAATGTTTGATCTAATGTATTAGCGACCTCCATCTTAGGACCAACTAACTTACCATTTCTATTTGTCCTTACCGACCATTTAGATGTATAAGATTTGCCATTTATTTCATAATCTACTTCTGTATAGGCATCCTTTGTCCCTCTAGAAATAATAGATCCATGTTTCTGTAAATCGGTAGTGCTAATAGTAGACTTACCCTCTGTATACCTTGGCACTTTATTATATAAGCTTAATGTGATTACATCTAACAATGTAGATTTACCAGAACCCGTAGGCCCAGTAATAGCAAATAACTTGGATTGATCGAAAGGAGTAGACTCAAAATCAATCTTGTGTTCTCCTCTTAGAGAATTAATGTTCTTAAACCTTATCGCTTTAATCTTCATACTTCCTCTGTTTCGTTGGTTTGCATCCAATCTAATAACTCTCCATAGATAGACATTAAACTATCCTTATCCTCAATTTCATCGCCCTCAATTCTTTTCTCAAATACGTCTTTAGGATCTAATTCTGTAATATTATCAGATCCATATAATTCATTTAATCCTTCTACTTTATTAGCGTAGTTAATGGTATATCTTAATACCTCAATATGTTTTAAAGCATGCACTAACTCACTTAGTCGATCACTTAATGATGGATCGTAATAAGTTTCTTCTACTTGTATTTCTGCCCAATCTATTAAATCACCTTCTGAAGTATGTGCACCAATTTTAATGCTTACTTCATCAAAAGAACCTTTAAATAAAACGAGCTTTCTAAAATTAGGCACCGGTATTTTCTCTATATCTGAAAGTTGATCTTTTGTGGTATCTAAAACAATAACCACCTTCTGATCGGATCTTTCTTTAAAACTTAAAGGAATAGGAGAACCAGCGTATCTAATATGCTCTGCACCTACTATCTTCTGGGGTATATGTACATGACCAAGTGCAACATAATCGAATATACTTGGAAAAGTCAATCCATCTATACCAGCCAAATTACCTACCTGGATATCTCTTTCGGAATCTGACAGGTTAGCATTCTGAACATATAAATGA
>JBELBA010000223.1:0-3018 GCA_042095635.1 Chitinophagales bacterium | reverse complement strand
GTGAGCATAGAAGTCCTGAAGTATTCTATACTATTAAAAAGATGGATGAGATAGGTGTTGATTTATTATTAGATACACATGGAGATGAGGCATTACCTTATAACTTTGTTGCTGCATCAGAAGGAAATCCAAGTTACACGCCGAGGATCGCTGCTTTAGAAGCTAAATTTATTAAGGATTGGATTACAGTTAGTCCAGATTTCCAAGATAAATATGGATATGATAAAGATGAGCCAGGACAAGCTAATATGACGGTTTGTACTAATGCGGTTGCAGATAGATTCAATTGTTTAGCATTAACGATTGAAATGCCATTTAAAGATAATGCAGATTTACCGGATGAGTTTTATGGATGGTCAGATGAGCGTTCTATTAAATTAGGAGAGTCCGTTATGCATCCAATCTGGATGATTTTAGATCAGTTAAGAGCAGAATCAAATGTTGAGTCAACTACAGCAACAACTTCAGTTTAATATTGATGAGCAGAATTTTGTTAAGCTTACATTAAGTAAGCCAAGACAAAAATCTAGTGATTTAAAGAATATATATGTTCGATTGGTTTTGATAAAAGATCAAGTGAATTTTTCTTTTACCTACAGGTATAAGACAAAAGATCAAGTAAAAAACTTTGAAATTGAATCTGGTATTAATGAGTTGATATCCTTAATGGAAACTACTTTTAGAAATGCTACCTTACTAAGTACGGATGCAGATTATCAATATCAAATCACAAAGAAAGAAAAGGTTTTAGTGAATAAACAACAACCTTCAATAACTGTTGTTCCACCTTTAGAGCATGATAGACAAAAAATTAAAAGGTCTAGTGCTAATGAGTCTTATTTATATTATTTAGGTGTTACCAATAAGGATGGAGAGGTGATCCCTAAAATGGCAGATAAGTACAGACAGATTAATAAGTACTTAGAGATTATTGAAAGCTTAGTGGATAAGGCTGAATTGCCAGATCAAATCCATGCTGTAGATATGGGATCAGGTAAAGGTTATCTTACCTTTGCATTATATGATTATCTGAAGAACAAGAAAGGGCTGGAAGTAATTGTTACTGGGATAGAACTGAGGACTGAATTGGTTGATCTATGTAATGATGTTGCAACAAAATGTGGATTTGAAAATCTAAACTTTACAGCTGAAAGAATTGAGAATTACAGCACAAATCAGATCGATATATTAATTGCTTTGCATGCTTGTGATACAGCAACTGATGATGCATTAAAGAAGGGTATAGTAAGTGATTCTGCTTTAATTATTTGTACGCCTTGTTGTCATAAGCAAGTTCGTCAGCAAGTAAAAGGGAAAGAACAAGAAAGCCCACTATTAAAGTACGGTATTTTTCAAGAGCGTCAATTTGAAATGATTACGGATACGCTTAGAGCTTTAATATTAGAGAAACATCAATACAGTACTAAAGTCTTTGAGTTTATTTCTATTGAACATACACGTAAGAATGTGATGTTAGTTGGTACAAAGCAATCCAAGCAGATACCTGCTGCTGAATTAGATGATAAGATTAAATCATTAAAAGAAGCTTATCATATAGATGAACATTATTTAGAAACTATTCTAGATAAAGAATAAACGATTATCTAAAGATAAGACTATAAAAAGGGATAAGAAGAATTCTAACCCCAATCTATTTTGGGTCTAATAATCTCCAAAACCATCCAAATAAACCTGTAGAAGGCTTGTATTCTACAGGTTTTATTTTAGCTTTTTTCTTTCCTGCTGGTTTAGTCGTATTGCTAGAGACATGTGTCTTAGAAGCTTTTTCATTTTGCTTCTCCATTTGCGCTATATAGTGTTGCTTCCTGGCTTCTTTTTCTTTTTCAGCTTTTGCTTGCTTCTGCTTCTTTTTAGCTTTCTCTTGGCTTTTCTTTTTCCTTTCGATTGCTTTTAATTCGTTTTGAAGCTTTTTCTCTTTTCTTCTCTTACGCTCAGCTTCTTTTTCTTCCTTCGTTTTAACTTTTGGCTGATAGTAGTTGATTGGCGCTCCGTTTTCATCTACTTCAACTTTTCCTTCATCTACTAATTTAGCTAAACGTTTAGCTTCTTTTTCTTCAGGAGTAAGCGGTTTAGGAATTTCAATTTTGTCTAATACTTTAATGCCTTGAAGTGGTTCAACTTTTGGAGCTCTAATCACACCTTCTGTATCAATCCTTGCTTCTAATTCTTTTATCGCTTCTTCTTCCTCTTCATCCTTAGCTTTATAGTCAATAGGTTCTTCAGGAACAATATTATGGAAGGTCGGTGTTTTAGGCTTTTTAACTTTCTTTGTTTCAGGAAGTTCTATTTTTTCTGGTACAGCTGCCTTTGTTTCTTCTTCTTCTATTTCGTAGATCTCAACTTCCACCTCTTCTTCAGTAGCAGCTTCAGTTATAATTGCTTCTTCTTCAAGCGTTACTTCTACAACTGGCTCTGGTTCTTCAATTGTTGGAGTAGGAAATTTCTCTTGAAGAAATGTTACATGTACCTCCTCTAATTTGAAGTTAGGACCTTTCTCATTTTTGATAGAAAATTCCGTTACTAAAGCTGATTCTAAGTCAGCATATTTCTGATCTAATTCTTTTGCTAGTGTACCTAATCTCATAACTCATGTGATTGTAAGCTACAAAGATACAATAAATGGCAATTCTGGCCAAGGTTGCAATAGTGAAATAATATGAAAGCTTAAAACAACCTAAATGTCTTCTGGTAGAGAATTGTAGTATCGAATAATACCTGTACAGTCCAGTCTCCAGGGATCATTTCATTTTCAGATTCTATGATATAGCATTCTACAACTTCTGTATTAGTGGCTCTGTTATAAAATAAGTTGTCTTCATTGATGTTATTACCATAAATATCTTTCATACCAGGAGGATACAGCCACTTAACATTTAAAGGGATAGAATCATCCACCTCACAAAGTAATTTATATTCGATACCAAAAGTTAAACCTACTTTATGAACGAAGTTATTACGGTTGTTTTCTATTAATTTATAAGTTTCTCCAAATAATTG
>JBELBA010000222.1:0-3119 GCA_042095635.1 Chitinophagales bacterium | reverse complement strand
TGATCTTCTATCATTAATTACATTTCTGTCGTGTTGTTCTCAAATGGCATACAACAACTGAATAAAGTGCATGCACTTTATTCACGTTGTATCTTTTTAAAATTATTATTCACAAATCTAATGAATCGAAAGGACTTTTGATGGTCTTTATATTATGAATAGCGACTTGGGTGTATATCTCAGTAGTTTTAGAAGAGTTATGTCCAAGAAGAGTTTGTATATACCTAAGATCCGTTCCATCTTCTAATAAGTGAGTTGCAAAACTGTGCCTTAGCATATGTGGTGTTACTTTTTTGTTGATTTTAGCTTTTAACCTTGCACGATCAATAAACTTTTTTATACTTGAACCAGAATACTTACTTCCGCTTATTGGCCCTTCAAATAAATATACACTCGGTTTCCATTCTTTAAAATACAGTCTTAAATCTTTTAATACTGATTCACTTAAAATTGTAATACGATCCTTTCCTCCTTTACCTGATTTAACATTGATAATCATTCGTTTACTATCAATATCTTCTATTTTAAGATCTAATAATTCAGATCTTCTTAGGCCAGAAGAATAGAGTAGTGCAACGATACATTTATGCTTAATATTATTAGTGTTATTAATGATTAAGCCTATTTCTTCTTTAGATAGTACTTTAGGTAAGCTTTGTCGTTTAATTGGTCTTTCAATTGCATAAAACCGATTAGGCATGCCTTCTACTATTTCATAATAAAACTTGATAGCATTTACCATTTGATTTAGGTAGGAGTCTGAGCAGCTTTTTTGGGCCAATTTAGAGAGGTAGTTTCTAATGCTTTCTTCATCTATTTCTAAAAGATTTTTTTCTTGATGATCATTAATAAATCTCTCAAAACAAGAAATATATGTTTTAATGGTGTTTTGGGAATATCTTCTAAGTTCTAATTTTTGTAAATAACTGTCTGGGCTGTATCGATATCCTTCTTTTACTGGTCTTTCTCTATAGCTCTGGACGTTTGGTTTAGAATTTCCTAGTGTAATAGGTTTATTAATGAAAAAACTTCTACCATTAATCCAAGCCACTCCTCTAAAAGTATCCATTATAGCCGTAAGGTTTGATTTTGTATTCGCTAAATAGACCATACTATATTTTTCACTCCATTTAGTATTGGGCAGTTGTTTAACTAAGGCATTAATGACTTTACTTGGGTAATATTGAAGACCAATTTTCTTCTTACCGTCTATTAATAAGTGTTTGAGTGTTATATATTTTTTATTCATATCTAATTTAATAATTAAATATAAAAATAAATTAAATATATATTGGACTAGAGGTTAGAAAGTGATCTTGGATAGCGATCTAGCAATACTTTTTGAGGTAAAGACCAAAAAATTATCGTTGTAAATCAATGAACTCACCAACTTCTTCTAGTACTTGCTTTAACATGCTGTTCTTGGGTTCTATGTGTTTATTCCATTCATACCAACCTAAGTAATATTGATAAAGTAACTTAGACTTTGTAAAAGCCTCATTTCTAGAGTAATTAAGATCCGTTAATAATTCTTGAATATATTTGAGTCTTTTATTTTCAGTTGATGCTACTAATTTTCCGATAGTTGAATCTTTAACGGCCAAGGCTCTTAGATGAAACATGAAATCTTTGTAGGATCTGCTTGAAAATAACTCATTGATCAATTCTACTAACTTCGCTTGCGGTGAATTCTGTTTTTCTGCCATCAAAATAAGTTCATCTGTGGCTTTTGTTACCCAGTATTCTACAATTTCTTGAATAAAATTATCTCGATTTTTAAAGTACCAATAAAAACCAGATTTATTACACTTAAGCATTCTGGCCATTTCCTCTACGTTAAGGCCATTGAGTCCTGATTGAGAAAATTTTTCAGATCCTAATTGGATCCATTGTGCTCTGGTAACTTTAATATTTGGCATAATTAACTAAAATTTCTGACCAATAAATTAATAAATATGCATCATATTTTTAGAAATAATCTAAAATATCCTTGTTTTGTTCTTGGTTAAATTAAATTGTAAAAGTAATTTGACACCTATTTTTAATGTGCTATGTTAGACTATTACTATCAATTATTAAATGTACCTAAAGGAACAACAGGTAAAAGCTTAGCTAAGGGTTTTGTTACAACTAAGGCTGCATATTTAAGTGAAAGTAAAAGTAAAAAGGATATAGAACTCTTAGATAAAGCCTATGAGATACTTAGTAATGTTAGGGTAACTAAAGAAAAAGTAATTGATAAAGCTGGTCAAGTTCAATTTGAGTATAAGTTTCATCCAAATCCGGAATTTTACCAAACTTTTTATGATAGAATAAATAGCATAAAAATTGAGAAACGAAAAGTTAGAGAAAAAGAATACAAAGGTAAGCTAACATGGATTTATAGATTTTTTACCTTGTGCTGGTTGCTCCTAGGTATTTTAATGGTAGTAGGGCCTATCCATTGGGCTTATAGTTATGATAATTGGCCTTTTCTTATCTTTTTTTCTCCCTTATTTTATGGTACCTATTTTATGTATTTCAAAACAATGAATTGGCGTAAGTTTAGATTTGAAAAAAATGGAGACTGGCTCTAAAATTCTTAAATTCACTTTATGAAAGTTAGCGGTAATATTAGAAAGATGAGATCAGAATTAACTGATGAAGAAGTATTGTATAAACTTCCTTTATTTGATATTCTAGAGCCAAATGAAGAAGTTGATATGAATGGTTTCATTGGTAATACTATTAAGTTAACTTTCGAAAATGCAATTCACTGTGTTGTTACAGGAAACAAGATTAATAAAGCCTATGGAGAGGGAATGTCTTATGATGCATTTATGACATCTCCTTATGCAGTTGAAAGTATAATAAGACCTGAATTATCCATGGCACATTTAGGTATCGCTTTAAGAGATTTAGAATGGGAAACACAGCATGATGTGCAACCGCATATTGTGTATTTGTCTAAAACATCCGGAATTAAAGTTGGAGTTACCAGAAAAACTCAAGTGCCAACAAGATGGATTGACCAAGGAGCGCATGAAGCTATAGTATTAGCAGAAACACCATATAGACAAGCAGCAGGTTTAATAGAAGTCGCATTAAAGGATCATATGGATGATAAGACCAATTGGCGT
>JBELBA010000221.1:0-3171 GCA_042095635.1 Chitinophagales bacterium | reverse complement strand
CATCTTTATCAAGGTTAAACACCCAAATGGTAGGATATCCACCAACTTTAAAAGCTTGTTGCAAACTAGCATTTTGCTCTTTATATTTTTGCGGAATTTGAAAACTCCTAGGAAAGTCTAACTCAACCAATACGACTGTTTTTTCAGCCCACGCTTTAAAAGCAGGTTTATCAAAAACCTCATATTTTAATTTTTTACACCAACCACACCAATCGCTTCCTGTAAAGTTGGCTAAAATCGGTTTCCCTGTTTTTTTTGATATTTCATAAGCTTTATTAATATCTACCAACCAACCATCAGCATGCGCTTTATAATCAAGCTCAGAAATTTGTTTGGTTTGCGGCCTTGCCTGTGCTTGTTGTTTTAAAACATCATTTTGAGCTTTAACAGAAGCCATTGAGCCTAGGCTCAATGCTATTAATATTGTTTTTAGAAATTTCATCTGTAAGTTTTTCTTGTTTTTGATGGTTTGGCCAAATTCCATAACAAGTTAATAAATTATTTAATCCCTCACATTAATTTCTTGATTAGAGGAGTTAAAGCAGTCACTAATTAAACAGACACTTCTTGAAGAACCAAATACCAGCAATTTGTAACTATTTTCTTCGTATTAAGTAAACTTTCCTACATGAGAAAAAGCTTGATGAAAATATGGAGTCATATAAAGTCTTTAAAAATGAAGACCTATATCTCTATAATCGCTTCATCTTTTCTAGTTGTTATTATTAACTATCAAGTAGTAAGTTACTATACTGCAAGTGCTATTAACAAAGACTTGGTAAGCATTAAACAAACTAAAGTTGGAGTGCTTTTGGGTACCTCTAAATATCTAAGAACAGGATCTACCAATCCATTTTATGAGCACAGAATCAAAGCAGCTATAGATTTATATTTTGCTGGTAAGATTAAATACATCCTAGTTAGTGGAGATAATAAATACCACAACTATAACGAACCAAAAATGATGAAGGAAGATCTAATTAAAGCAGGTGTTCCGTCCAACGCTATTTATCTAGATTATGCAGGATTTAGAACATTAGACAGTATCGTTAGAGCAAAAGAAGTCTTTGGCCAAAATCAAATTATCATCATCAGTCAATCTTTCCATTGCGAGCGTGCACTTTTTATTGCTAAGCAATTTGACATTGATGCATATGCCTATTTAGCAAAAGATCCTTCTTCAGATCATATGGCAAAGGTCTTATTACGAGAATATCTCGCTAGGATTAAACTTATGATAGATATCTATATCTTAAATACTAAACCTAAATTCTTAGGAGAGAAAATTACAATCGTTTAGTAAATCTGCTTATACTTTTCAGGAATTACATCTTCATTTGTTGGCGCTTTAGCTCCAATTTCCTCCGCATATAATTCTATAGGACGCATTTCTACAGCTTTTCTTCTTTCATTTAAATGTTCTAAATCCTCTACTGGCCATATTTTAATTTTTCCTCTATCCAAATAGATTCTAGTACCAAACTTCTGCTTCTTACCTTGATCCTGTAATACTTGATCTTCTAAATAAGCAACATCAGAATTTGCAACTCCCAATTCTTTGGCAGCAACTTTTGCTAAACCTAAGGCCTTAACTCTTACTTCAATGTGTCTGTGCTGATGAGATAATAAAACGAACATCGCTTCTACGCCATCAATACCAACCATATCATAAGAAGGAAAACCTAAGTCATCTAAAGTAGTATTCATTACTTGCAGATTAATAGAATCTACAACAGCTAAAGAATCCCATAATTTCTTAATCTTTTTAGATCCTCTTCCATATTCATTTTCAATATAATGTGCTCTTGCTCTATAGTATTGATCTTCGTCTAACATCGCTAGCAATTGAGATCTCAATGCTTGATGAGATAAACTACTTTCATAGGCAGCTACTTTTTCAGTAAAATAATCCATTAATTTATCCCACTGAAAATCTGTTGCATCATGCAATCCTTTAAGATCTGGATCATTCTTAGTGTCTTCTATAAATACCCATCCGTTATCTATTGCTTTGTATATATATTTAAATGCTTTTTCTTCTTGCTGCGTTAAAGCCATGCAACTTGCACAATACATATATTTATGTCCTTGCACATTAACAGTATCTTGCTTAAAAGCATCATCATAATACTTAGCACATAATTCATAATTCCCCTGTCCAAAGGCACTATCCGCGCTAAATGCCAATTTTAAGAATGCTTCATGACTTTGCCCTATTGCCAAAACATTAACTAATAGACCCAGATAAAGTAAACTTTTCATAAAAACCCAATTTATTTATAATTACCGTAATTAATTTAGAGTTAAATTACAATTTCAATAATTAATTAACAACTATTTTATGTTTTTACTAATATAAACTACAAATTATTATCATTTGCTCAAGAACTTCAGATAGACCCCGAACTTAAGGATTATTATTCCGTACATTTGAAGTCATACTAATGAACTCATTAACTAATAAACAAGGAAGTTTTGGTACAGCACCCGTCTTTATGACGGCTATCTCTACCATTTTAGGAGCGATCTTATTCTTAAGATTTGGATACGCTGTTGGTAATCTAGGGTTTATCATGACCTTGTTTATCATCATCATTGGCCACATGGTTACCATACCTACCGCAATGGCTGTTGCAGAAATTGCGACCAATCAAAAGGTAGAAGGTGGTGGAGCCTATTATATGATATCACGGTCTTTCGGACTTAATATTGGAGCTGCAATTGGTATAGCATTATTTCTATCACAGGCTATTTCTGTTTCTTTTTATATTATTGCATTTGCAGATGCTATTTATGCATTTAAAGATTATATCGCAGAATTCTACCCTGTTGTAGAAATGTATGATATACATATTCTGTCTATTACGCTGCCTACCATGCTACTTTTGGCTGTATTGATGTTATTTAAAGGATCTGATATTGGTGTAAAAGCATTATACTACGTAGTAGCAATTTTATTTATATCATTATTATTCTTTTTCTTAGGAGAAAATGAATCGTTAAGACCAATAACACCTTCATTAAATGACCATATAGCAAATCCTGATTCCTTCTTCCATGTCTTTACTATTATATTTCCTGCATTTACTGGTATTGCAGCGGGTCTTGGTTTATCTGGAGATTTAAAGGATCCTAAGAAATCTATTCCAAGTGGAACATTAATAGCAACAG
>JBELBA010000220.1:0-3120 GCA_042095635.1 Chitinophagales bacterium | reverse complement strand
TATGTTCTCTCCTAACAATGATGGAGATAACGATGAGATAGGCCCATATGGCTTCTTAAATCAGTATTCTGATTACTCTTTCACAGTTTATAATAGATGGGGTAACATTGTGTTCCAATCTAACGAACAACATGTAAACTGGAATGGTAAACATCAAAATACTGGAAATGACTTACCTATGGACGGTTATTCGTGGATGATGTTATATAATGATGAAGGTGGTAATCCTCAAGTCAACAAAGGTTTCTTTATCTTAATCAGGTAAGATTTCTAAAGCTATAAAAACAAAAAAAGCCTTACCAATATGGTAAGGCTTTTTTTATGCTCCCCCTGCTGGACTCGAACCAGCGACCTATTGATTAACAGTCAACCGCTCTAACCAGCTGAGCTAAGGGGGAATGTTAATCGGCTACAAATGTATGTTTTCTCATGAAATTATCCAATATTTGCACTAGAATTATTTCAAAAAACTTCATTAATATAAAATATTAGATAATTATGAGCTTATTAGTCGTTGGTTCCGTGGCATTTGACTCTATTGAGACGCCATTTGATAAAATTGATAAAGTAATTGGTGGTGCAGCTACTTACATTGCATATTCTGCAACAAACTTCAACAATGCTGTACAATTAGTATCTGTAATTGGTGATGACTTCCCACAAGATGTAGTTAAAGACTTAGAAGGAAGAAATGTAAACACTGATGGTCTTCAATTAAAAGAAGGTGAAAAATCCTTTCATTGGTCTGGGAAATATCATAATGATATGAACCAAAGAGATACATTAGCAACAGACTTAAATGTATTAGAAACTTTCGATCCTATTTTACCAGCGTCTTATAAGAATGCTGAATTTGTAATGTTAGGTAATCTAGCGCCAATGGTACAAAAGCAGGTTTTAGATCAAATGAATGAAAGACCTAAGTTAGTAGTAATGGATACTATGAACTTCTGGATGGACATTTTAATGGAGCCATTAAAAGAGACCATCTCAATGGTGGATGTATTAGTAATCAATGATGAAGAAGCAAGACAATTATCTGGTGAGTATTCTTTATTGAAAGCTTCTAAAGTAATTATGGCAATGGGGCCAAAATACTTAATCATCAAAAAAGGTGAGCATGGTGCATTATTGTTTGATGGAACAAATATTTTCTCTGCACCTGCATTACCATTAGAAGATGTATTTGATCCTACAGGCGCAGGAGATACTTTCGCTGGAGGATTCATTGGTTATTTAGCACAGTCTGGAGATATCTCTTTCGAAAACATGAAAAGAGCAGTGATATATGGATCTGCATTAGCTTCTTTCTGTTGTGAAAAATTTGGACCTCAAAGATTACAAGAAATCACTGCTGAAGATATGAATAACAGAGTGGATGAATTTGTAAGCTTAATGAGCATCGATATTAGAGTTGAAGCATAATCTTCCACTTCAAGCATAAAAAAAGGCCTCGAGTATTCGAGGCCTTTTTTATTTATGTCAATTTGATATTAAGCTTCTACACTAACAAATCCTTTCTCCATCACTAACTCTGCAATCTGAACAGCATTGGTTGCAGCACCTTTTCTTAGATTATCTGCGACTACCCAAAGATTTAATGTGTTTGGTAAAGAAGTATCTCTTCTTATTCTACCTACAAATACCTCATCTTTTCCTTCTGCAAATAATGCCATAGGATATTGATTCTCTGAAGGCTGATCTTGTAATTCTAAACCAGGGAAATCTGCTAATAACTGCTTTACCTTTTCAATCTCGAAATCATTTTCGAAGGTAACATTTACACTTTCGCTATGCCCTCCTTTTACCGGAATCCTTACTGCAGTTGCAGAAATAGAAAAAGAATCGTCTGAAAGAATCTTTTGCGGCTCCGTCATTAACTTCTTTTCCTCCTTGGTATAACCATCTTCCTGAAACACATCACAGTGCGGTAAACAATTCATGTCAATTGGATACGGATAGACTTTATCTCCAAGATGACCTGCACGCTCATCATACATCTGATCAATTGCAGCTTTACCTGTACCCGAAATAGATTGATAGGTAGATACAACTACCCTTTTCATGTTAAATGCGTCATGCAAAGGCTTTAAAGCCATCACCATCTGTATAGTAGAACAATTAGGATTAGCAATGATTAAATCTTTAGCCTCTAATTCATTTCCATTGATTTCAGGAACAATCAATTTATGTTCTGGATGCATTCTCCAAGCAGATGAATTATCAATTACAATCGTTCCTTTGGCAGCAAACTTAGGTGCCCATTCTAAGGATGTTTCACCTCCTGCAGAAAAGATAGCAATATTGATATCCATCTCAATAGCAGCTTCAAGCTCTACAACAGTATATTTTTTACCAGAAAAAACGATCTTACTTCCTGCAGACCTTGCTGATGCCACTGGAATTAATTCAGTTACTGGAAAATTTCTTTCTGCCAAAACCTGCAACATCACGTTTCCTACCATCCCTGTTGCACCTACTACTGCTACTCTCATTATCATTGATTTGAGAACAAAATTAGAACTATGATTTTAATGGAACTAATAAAAGTTCAGATTATGTTATTTTTTTAACCATTCTGCTGGATTAAGGATGATTTAAAAAAAAATCACAAAATTTTATTTCGCCCGCCTCATCCCCCAGCCCTTCTATTTAGGGAGAGGGGCTAGGGGTGAAGGCTTTTTTTCTTATTTTTACATCCAATGCAAAAAGAAAAATCCATAAAATTTAAATTCCCAATTTCAGAATGGAAGGCATTACATGATCACCTTATCGATGCTTATGAATTTATCTCTAAAGCGTCTCGTCATATCGATGATATGGTTACAATTCTTTGTTTAGACAAAATCATGCTTCGTTTCGAAAAGAAATTCTTAGACTGGGAATATCAAGGTTTAAGAGATCATAATGAGAAGCTTTTAACCTTCAATTGGGTAGATTATATTGCTCTGATTAAAGCTAATTGTATTGATGGCGATCCATACGCTCAGAATGTTATGGATAAGTTAGTCCTGGGTATGCCTCCAGAAATTGCTAATCTATTGAAGTAATTCGCTTCACATTCATATTGGTATCCATTCTCACTTCCACTTTAAAAGTATCATTAGACAGCGTATCTCT
>JBELBA010000219.1:0-3165 GCA_042095635.1 Chitinophagales bacterium | reverse complement strand
AAAGGGACTTATATAAATAGATCCCTTTTTTTGTATTAAACTACCGTAACTAATTTCTTCCAAATTATTATAGATTGATCATTGCGATTGGCTTTGTAGAATCATAAGAGATGTCATCCAATAATAAGATCATTTTCTCTTGTACATCTAAATACTCAACCATATATTTTTGCTCAACAGGTTTAGAAGGAGGGAACTTCTGTTTTAAGTGATCAACTTGTCTTCCATTTTTCCAGAATCTGAAACAAACATGAGGTCCTGTAGCTAATCCAGTAGAACCAACATAGCCGATAATTTCTCCTTGCCTAACTTTTCTTCCGGGCTTCATCCCATTAGCAATCTTAGACATATGTAGGTATTGCGTTGAGTATGTTGCGTTATGCTTAATTTTTACATACTTACCATTGTACTTTTTTCTCCTTGCCTCTTTTACAACACCATCTCCCACAGCCATAATTGGTGTGCCTGTAGGTGCAGCATAATCCGTCCCTAAATGAGCTTTCATTCTCTTTTGTACAGGATGAAAACGTTTAGGACTATACTTAGAAGAGATTCTAGAATACTTCACTGGTGCTTTTAAGAATGCTTTTCTTAAACTTCCTGCTTCATCATCGAAGTATTCTCCAATACCTTCTTGCTCAAAGTAGAAAGCATAATAATCATCATTGAAGTGATTAAATTGAGCAGCATCAATTTTACCAATTCCTACAGCTTTTCCATTTACATATTTCTCTTCATAGATCACTTTAAAACGATCTCCTTTCTGTATTCTATGGAAATCAATTTGCCATGCAAAAAGGTCAGCTAATTCATAAGTCAATAATGGCGTAACGCCTTGTTCTTTTAAAGTCATGTATAAAGAAGCGTTGATAATACCTGCAACAGATTTCTTTCTTATTTCTACATCGTTCTTACCAGCGTATACATCTACAGTGTCATCTAAATTAACTACCACATAATTGATTTCATCACGCTCGTAAACGAAGTACTTCGCTTTTTGGCTAGGATCATTCTTATCTGTAAAGATTGAATAACGCTTACCTGGTATAATATGTCTTACATCAAATACACCATCAGATTTTTTAACAATCTTATCAATGGTAGGATATGGGATATGATTCCTTAATAGTATAGTAGAAAGTAATTCTTTCTTTCCAATCTTCTTACAAGCTATTTCGAAGGTTTCAGTTGGGATACCAAACTTTTTAGCAATTTCTGTAGGTGCTTCTTCAATGTTATTATTTAGTGCTAAGGCTTTTACACTTTTAAGATAAGCTGTTTTAATTGGAGAAGTAGAATTTACAAACAATATTCCGGATGTAATTAATAGTGCCCCAATTGCTAATATGCCGATTTGCTTTTTCAAAGAATTGATTTAGTAATGTAAAACTACTTATTACTTACGGTCTGAGAAAAAATAGGTGTCATTAATTATAAGTACTTATTCACGTTTTTATCTTGAAAACGTTCATATATTTGTAGAAGATGAAGATCGGATCCATTAAATCGAAAGAAGCACTTAGTCATATTATTAATATAAGTAATATACAACTGGGTGATAGCTATGTTTCAATGGAAGAAATGAATCAGTTTTTCGATCAGAAAAATGTTTTGATTCATGTAGCAGAAATAGAACAACAAATTGTAGCTTTTTCTATTAGTCAGATAATGGATGAAAATTCAATTGCAGAATTACTGGATTCAAAGCCAAATTTCAATCCTTCATTCTTTAAAAAAGATTTACGATATGCTTATCGATTTCTAACGGCTGTGCATCCAGATCACGAGCGAAAAGGCATTGGTCAAGCGTTAATAGATTATGGGATTAATGAATTGAAAGATAAGGTAGATTATATTTTTTGTGATGCATGGAAAAGTAAAGATGGAACACATATTCATTACAATTTAATAAAGGCAGGTTATCAAAAGCAAGAAGAGATAGGAAATTATTGGTTGCAAGAAAGTCAGCAAAAAGGCTATACCTGTGCAGTTTGTAAAGGAGATTGTTATTGCAGTGCTGTTTTATATGTCGTAGATTTGAATTAATGTTGAAAGCAGTTGCAATAGAAAAGGATCCAGATCAAAATCAATTAAACAATTGGTGGGAAAGAGTTGATCTTAATTATGAAGATGGAAGCTTGTCTTTTGCAAATCAAGTTGTCAAAGATATATCCAACTTCGAAGGTCCAACTTACATTTATTCTAAAGCTAGAATAAAGGATAATCTTAAAAGATTACATCAAGCCCTAGAAGATGTAAATATTCAACATCAAATCCATTATGCCGTTAAAGCTAATCGACATCCAGCAATATTAAAGACAATTAAAGATACTGGATATGCTGGTGTAGATGTATGTAGCCCAAAAGAATTAGAATTAGCAATAGCTTCAGGTTTTAAACAAAATCAGATTAATTATACCGGAACTTCCATTTCTAATAGCGACTATCAATTAATAGCAAACTATACATCTATTCAGTTTAATGCAGATAGTTTAAGTGTTATTAAACAAATAGGAGAAAGGAATTTATTCGATAGGATAGGAATCAGAATTAATCCTCAGATAGGCTTAGGCTATAATGAGGATCTAGAGTATGCTGGTAATGGTGTTAGTAAATTTGGTATCTATCCAGATCAAATTAAAACTGCATTTGATTTAGCTGCTGATTATGGTATTATTATAGATACCATTCATTTTCATGCAGGTTCTGGTTATTTAACCGCTCAATTAGATGCTTTTGAATTGTTATTGAAAACGATCAGACCCATTATAGATCAATATAAAATCAAGCATCTAAATATTGGTGGTGGTCTTGGAATTATGCAATCTGAAGGTGATACAGCATTAGATCTAGAGAGATGGGCTAAGATACTTAAAGCCCAGGTAGGTGATCTTAAGATCATTCTAGAACCAGGAGATTATATTGTTAAAGATGCAGGGATTTTAGTAGGAGAAGTTACTTATATCGAAGAGAAAGCGGGTGTTCAATTCTTAGGCCTTAATCTAGGAATGAATATCAATTATGAATATGCTTATTACCAAATGAATTTAGAACCCGTTCCTTTAAATCAATCCAATGGGCCTTTAGAAAAATACACCATTGCAGGTAATATCAATGAACCTATAGATCTAATGGGTGAAGGTATTTTATTACCACAAATGGAAG
>JBELBA010000218.1:0-3254 GCA_042095635.1 Chitinophagales bacterium | reverse complement strand
GTGAATTGATAATTCTTATCTTCTAATACTCTTGCACCCCAAGCCGAAAGCTTTAAAATAGCCGGTCCACTCATTCCCCAATGGGTAATTAATAACGGTCCATTATCTTCTAGTTTAGTTCCTGGAATCTTTACCGTTGCAGGATCTACTACAATACCCATCAATTCCGTTACAGGATTTTTAGGCATATTAAATGTAAATAATGAAGGCACTGGCCTAACGATTTCATGACCAAGATCCGCTAACCACTGCAAGCCACTCATCTTTGGTTGACCACCTGTACAGACAATTAGCTTATCACAAATATAAGTGGGCTGATCTTTAATGTGCAAATTGAAACCTTCAGTCAATCGATCAATGGATTGTATTGGAGATTGAATTCTTACCAATATACCTAAACGATCTACTTCTGTCATTAATGTATCAATAATTACTTGTGAGTCTTGTGCTTTAGGAAAAATACATAAATCTTCCTGTGTTACTAGGGGTACACCTCTACTTTCAAACCATTCTATAGTATCGGAAGTCATAAATTGACTAAAAGTCTTTCTTAGCTGCTTCTCTCCTCTTGGGTAATGCTTTACTAAGTCTCCAATCTTGTAAGTCGCATTAGTAACATTACATCTACCACCACCAGAGATCTTCACTTTAGCTAAGGTCTTAGCAGACTTCTCAAAAATGATAACTTCTGCATCCGGATGATTTGTTTTGGCAGAAATAGCAGCAAAAAAACCAGCTGCTCCACCACCAATAATAGCGACTTTCATAACACAAATTTAGTTAAAACTATTAAGTATATTTGAATGGTGAGTAAGTCAGCTACACATAAAAAAAAAGCAATAATTAAGAAGATATTAGGCCTATTAATATTGACCCCAATATTGATCGGTCTTTATAGTTTGCTATCTATCTATAATAAAGGTCCAGAAAAATTTTCAAAGGATTTTAAAACTTCAACTGGTATTGATATAGAAGATCTGATTTATCATATCAATACTAAAGTAGACTTCATCAAATACTTTCATCAACTTAAACATGAGATCGATGATCATGATGTCATTCAAATTCTAGTAGATCCATCAGATTTAGATTCTTTAATCACCTATTCTAAAGTAAATCACAAGTTTTGGATACCTGCTCAATTACAAGCCGGGAAAATCAATGATACTGTAAAGATCAAAATTCATGGAACTTCCGCTGTTCATTTTGAAGCAGATAATTATTCGCTAAGAGTAAAACAAAAGAAAGGCAAACTATGGTTAAGCGGTATGAAGGCTTTTAATCTGATTAAACATGCAGAGGTAAGATCTTCATTGATTGCAGCCAATTACTTGGCCAGTAAAATGGGACTAATCAGCCCTTGCGGAAGAACCGCTATCCTAAAAGTCAATGACAAAATCATAGGCGCTTATTATATCGTAGAACACCTCTCTAAAGATTATATCAAACGTAAAATTGGATTTGAAGATAAATGTATTATCAATCATGTAACCGACTATGATAGCAAAGAAGCAGATATTTATGGAACCAATCATATCAGTGATCTTTCACATTTTCATGGACATATAGAAGCTAATAAATCGACTCATTTCTCTGAAGCCTTAAAGCAGTATAAAAAAATGGTTGCTGCTTATCAAGAAAATGATGTACAATTATTATCCACTTTCTTTGATGAAGACTACATCGCTAAATTCTTATCATGGTCTGCTATTTGTAATGATATTCATCCTTTAGCGGGAGATAATTTAAAGTTGATTTATAATCCAAAAAACAAGAAGTTTTACCCTTTATTTAGACAAGAAGTTGGATTTAGGCCTTTACTTACAACAAGTAAATTGCATGGGATAGAGCAAGATTTACATTACAGTAATTTTAATAGTTTCTTATTCGATTATTCACTCATAAACTTTTCTAAAACAAAGACTACACAGATTTTTAAAAGCTTAATAAGCAATGATCTTATTAGGAATAAAAGAGATATTCAGATCCAAAGCATCATAAAGGATAGCAATTACCTAACAACAACCATCGACAGCATATATAAAGTGAGCAATGACATAAGACTTCAAACAAATAATAGCACTGGAAGTCATAACTACTTCTTAAAGAAGAAGCATATTCATCATATCAATAACATCATTAATTATATTGAAACTTATTTTAATCATTCACGTGTTTTTGGAACATATCATACTAAAACTAAAACACTAGAAATAGAATTAGATGCTTATGTAGCGATAAGAATAGTCACTAAAGAAAAAATACTTGGAACATTTAATGGTATTCAATTCAATGCTCAATTAAAAACTAACACAAGAAAAATTAAACTTCAATTATCACCGGATCAATTAGACCAACTAACATTTACCAATACCATTACCAATACCATTATTTCTAAAGATCAGATCAACATAAATCGTATATTCTAATAAGCTAAAATGTCCTTCCTCAAAAAACATACTATACTCAAATTATTGATTACGCTCTTTATTGTAATAACAGGATCATTAACGATAGCCTATCATACCGACAATTACAATAGATCATTACACGCTAATAACTATAGATTTATGCAATACTTAGGTATTGATTTATATAACCAATTAGAATCAATTGGAAATGCTTTAGATATTAAAGGAAGTACATTGGCGCAGTTAAGTCCTGTGGCTAAAGAAGATAAGTTAGAGCTAATTATAGCACAAGGTGATTTAGATGCGCTGTTATCAATTTCAACAAGAGATCATAAGATTTGGGTTGATGGACAATTAAAAATAGCGAATGAAACTAGATTGGTTAAAGTTAAGATTCATGGATCAGACGGTCTTCACTTTAGAAAAGAGAAGTACTCCTTAAGAGTAAAGATCAATAAAGATGAAGATCTAATAAAGGGAATGAGAACCTTCAATCTAATTATCGGTGAAGAAGCTAATCCAACTTTAATCGCTGCTAATAAAATCGCTGCTGAAGCCGGTTTAATTGCACCCTATGGTAGAATGGTTAATGTAAGCGTTAATGATAAAGAACATGGCCATTACTACTTTGTAGAACACCACAACAAACACTATTTAAGTAAAAAAGGCATAACAGATTATGTAAAAATTGAAAATGTAATTGATTGGGACAGTAAAGAAAGACAGTTGTATGGCTCTAATCATTTAAGTGATCATGCTTTATTTACAGGACATATAGAGACTATAGACCACCCTTGTTTTCCAATAGCACTTACACATTATAAAAAGATGTGCAATGCGCTT
>JBELBA010000217.1:0-3291 GCA_042095635.1 Chitinophagales bacterium | reverse complement strand
AATCGAACCTGATGTTTTAGTTAAAGGGGGAGATTGGAATAAAGAGGATATAGTAGGTGGAGACTTTGTAGAAGGTAACGGAGGTAAAGTAGAAGTAATCAAAACTACTGATGGATATTCAACTACATCAATTATAAATAGACTAAACTAATTAATAATAAAACTAATACAATATGAACTTTGATTTAAGTGAAGAGCATTTGATGATACAGAAGGCAGCTAGAGATTTTGCTCAAGAGCGCTTATTACCTGGTGTTATCGAGAGAGATGAAAAACAATATTTTCCTGATGAATTGGTGCAGGAAATGGGTGAGTTAGGATTCATGGGAATGATGGTTGATCCACAATATGGTGGTTCTGGAATGGACGCAATTTCATATGTTTTGGCTATGGAAGAAATTTCAAAAGTAGATGCTTCTGCGGCTGTAATTATGTCTGTAAATAACTCATTAGTATGTGCAGGATTAGAGAAATATGGTAGTGAAGAGCAAAAGCAAAAGTTCCTTAAACCATTAGCGACTGGTCAGAAGGTTGGTGCTTTTTGTCTGTCAGAGCCAGAAGCTGGATCTGATGCAACATCACAAAGAACTACTGCTGAAGATAAAGGCGATTATTATTTAGTAAACGGCACCAAAAACTGGATCACTAATGGAGATAGAGCTAGTATTTATATTGTAATGGCTCAAACTGATGCAGATAAGGGGCATAAAGGTATTAATGCCTTAATCATTGAAAAGGGAATGGAAGGCTTCGTTGTTGGTGCTAAAGAAAACAAAATGGGTATTAGAGGTTCTGATACAAATACCTTAATGTTTACTGACGTTAAAGTTCCAAAAGCAAATAGATTAGGAGATGAAGGTTTCGGATTCAAATTTGCAATGGGTACATTAAACGGTGGTAGAATTGGTATTGCTTCTCAAGCTTTAGGAATAGCTGCAGGAGCTTACGATCTTTCTGTAGCATACGCTAAAGAAAGAAAAGCATTTGGTAAAGAGATTGCTAAACACCAAGCTATTGCTTTCAAATTAGCTGACATGATTACAGAGATCGAAGCTGCAAGAGCTTTAGTACATAAAGCCGCTTGGATGAGAGATCAAGGTGAAGATATTACCTATGCTGGTGCAATGGCAAAAGTATTTGCTTCTGAGGCTGCGATGAGAATCACTACTGAAGCGGTACAAGTACATGGTGGATATGGATATGTAAAGGAATATCACGTTGAAAGAATGATGAGAGATGCGAAAATTACGCAGATCTATGAAGGAACTTCTGAAGTTCAAAGAATTGTAATTTCTAGAGGTGTTCTTGCTGACTAGTATAAAATAATAAGTTGTTTGGGCCTTTGCTCAAACAACTTATTTTATCTCGGCTTATAGCCACTTCTATTTAAAATATTTTCCCCTTTAAAGAGTCCAGGACTAGTCATTAATTCTACTAATGTAGTTTCAGGGTATTTTTCCATGTATTGTCTTACAATGTTCCAACCCATGTAAGATGCAATATTTCCAGGAGCTGCTGCCGGCATACCTGCTGTATTGGGACCATCCATGGTTAGCTTTAAGAATTCCGTTTGTTGAGCGTTATAAAGTAAGTCGTGTTTCATTAACCAAGACCATATTTCATTTTCATTTTGTCTACACCATTCAATTTTACCATCACCATATCCAATTTTGATAGAGTCCGCTTTAAAAGGCAATATAGCATCCATACAATACAGTATCTTTCCATTATATATCATAAAGTCTAAAAGGTGATCTGCAGATTGTTGAGGAAAGTTAGTAATCAATAGATTTTGTAAAGCATGCACCGGCATGTGTTCTACATTCAGCTTTCTTGCTAAGTATTGAGGCATACCAGAATTTTTCAAATAAGGATGATCTTTCCCTAAACACATTTCTTTGGCTATACCAATAAAGTTCTGACCTATAATTGATGCATATTCAAATTTCCCATTATATATATAAATATCTGGTGTGTTAATTTTAGGAAAATGATAGTTGAAATATTTAAGGGCAAGATCAAGTTCTTCTAAACCATCTGGTAATTCTGTTTGAATAGATTGACTCTCTTTGTATATATTCTGAATGTCTGGATTGGTTATTAGATATTTAAGTTCTTTGCTTAGATTAAATTGATCTGCTTCTAATTCTCCTAATTTATAAATATTTTCACAATAGATTTTAGTGAATTCTGGATGATCTTTATATACCTTATCGAAATAAACAGGGTATTTGTTTATTTCTGCCCCAAACAATAAGCTGTCGTAACGTATGATATTATAAGAAATATCGATATTTGATAGATCTACTTCGTGCTTATTTGCACAAGATAAAAGTAATAATGGAAGGAAGTATAATACATTTTTCATAATCTAAAATTAAGCAATAATGAGGAAATTGTTTTTAATATTAGCTTTGTCTTTAATAGCTCAATATGCATTTGGACAAATAGTGTTAGGAATTAATGCTAATTCTAATTATTCTTTTCTAACATCATTGGATAATGATGTAGATGTCAGTCCTGGGGGAATTGCAGTTGGCTATGGTTTTACAGCGGACCTATATTTTACAGAGAATTATGCATTATCTACTGGATTAGAAATGATCAATTATAGAGGTATAAATGTACACGCTATAGACATGACTAATATAGACCAATTTGCCAATGTAGATATATCAGGTGCTATAGCAGATACCTTTGCATTAACTAGAGCAAAAGCGAGTTATTTAGCGATTCCAATTACTCTAAAGTTGAATACTGTGGAAATAGGATATAATACCTTCTTTGCAGATTTTGGTATTGTAAGCGGCTTTATTAGAAATGCAAAAGGAACCGTTCAGCTAAAAACAGAAGGTATAGAGGACGATATAAAATTAGAAGAAATTGAGATTGCAGCCACTAAAATGGTTAATCGATTATTACTTTCTTACAGAGTAGGTGCTGGTGTTAGTTATGCTTTAGGTGGATCTACTGCTTTAAACTTAGGCTTATATTATGATTCTTCTATGAGGAATTTTATAAATTTGGATACGCAAGAAGGAGTTTTATTAAAGAATATCGCACTTCGTGCTGCAGTAATGTTCTAAATCCAAACTATGAGAATTGTCTTATCACAACTTAATTATCATATTGGTGATCTTGCCGGTAATTATGCTAAAATTGAATTAGCTGTAGAGCAAGCTATTGACCAAAAAGCAGATTTAATTATTTTTTCCGAGTTAGCTATTTGTGGTTATCCCTCCTTTTTTACACCATAAAAGTATGGTTTATAAATTTTTCCAGAATAATTTA
>JBELBA010000216.1:0-3366 GCA_042095635.1 Chitinophagales bacterium | reverse complement strand
CCACATTATATAATTGGTTTACAGCCTCTTCATTGTCAGTTAATAAAGCTAAAATATTAGCTTGTACAACATTCTCAATGAATGTAAAATCTCTAGATTGCTCACCATCACCATTTACAAATACATCCGAATTCTCTATAATTCCATCTACAAATAATGGAATAACAGCAGCATAAGCTCCTTTTGGTGATTGATTAGGGCCAAATACATTAAAGTATCTTAATCCAATTAATTCCATCCCATACAAGTCCGCAAAAACATTAGAATATATTTCCATTGTTTTTTTTGATACTGCATATGGAGATAATGGATTACCTACTTTATCTTCTTCTTTTGGTAAAGTTGGATCATCTCCATAAACACTAGAAGATGAAGCATAAACAATTCTTTTAATTCCTTCTAACTTTGCCGCCTGAATAAGGTTAACGAATCCACTTACATTATGATCATTTGTTAAATGTGGCGTATCTATTGACCTTGGCACAGATCCTAATGCCGCTTGATGTGTCACTACATCCATACCTTTTACAGCTTCAACGCAAACTTCAAAAGTTCGCATATCCCCTTTTAGAAATTCAAACCTTTCATTAGATTCAAACTTTTTAAGGTTATCGTAAGAACTCGTCAAAAGATTATCGACAACTCTTACTTTTTTAGCACCGTACTTTAATAAATATTCTACGATATTAGATCCAATAAATCCGGATCCTCCTGTAATTAGAAATGACGTATCTGATAGGTCTTTCTTATGATATTGATTATTGTATAACACTATCTCTCTAAGTATTGATTTTGATAATAATTTTTATACTCCCCACTTGTAACTTTATTTAACCAAGACTCATTAGCTAAATACCAATCTATTGTTTTACTTAATCCTTCTTCAAATTGAAGACTAGGCTTCCAACCTAAATCTTTTTCCAATTTTGAAGCATCTATGGCATATCTAAAATCATGACCTGCTCTGTCTGTAACATAAGTAATTAAAGATCTAGACTCCTTTTGCTTACGCCCTGCCTTTTCATCAACTAAGTCACAAACTAAATGTACGATGTCTATGTTCTTCCATTCATTCCATCCACCGATGTTATAAGTTTCACCAATTACACCTTGATGAAAAATCACATCAATAGCTCTTGCATGGTCTTCTACCCATAACCAATCTCTAACATTCTCACCTTTACCATAAACTGGTAATTCCTTGTTCTCTTTAATGTTATGAATCATTAAAGGAATTAATTTCTCTGGAAATTGGTGAGAACCATAATTATTTGAACAATTAGAAATCTTAACTTCTATTCCGTAAGTATGGTTATAAGCTCTTACTATATGATCAGAACTAGCTTTTGAAGAAGAGTATGGTGATCTAGGATCATATGAAGTTTCTTCTGTAAAGAAACCTTCATCTCCTAAAGAACCATAGACTTCATCTGTAGAAACATGATAGAAGATCTTACCCTTTAGATCATCTGCCCAATATGCTTTTGAAGCATTTAACAAATTAGCCGTACCAATTACATTAGTCTGAATAAATTCTATAGGATTTGATATTGATCGATCAACATGCGATTCCGCAGCCAAATGTATTACATCTGTAATATCGTATTTTTCAAATACCCTATAAATAGCATCATAATCTACAATATCAACTTTCTCAAAAGAATAATTAGAAGCAGACTCTAAATCTACTAGGTTCTCTAAGTTTCCTGCATAAGTCAGCTTATCCAAATTAATAATTTGATAATCTGAATACTTATTCACTAACAACCTTACAACATGAGAACCAATAAAACCGGCCCCACCTGTAACTAATATTCTTTTAGAATAACTCAAAATTATAAACTCCAATATTTAAACCTATTGATCTTTCCTCTGAAAATACCTTTCAAGTCAACGAAAATTGCATTCTCAGTAGCTAATGCTTGGAACTGGTCTTCAGACATTTCAACATATTCTTTATGGTTTACTGCAACGATGATAGCATCATACTTCCCTTCAGGAGCAGCTTTTAATTCAAAACCATATTCTTCTTTAATCTCATCAGCATCAGCATGAGGATCAACAACATCTACATTAACAGAGAAGTCTTGTAATTCTGCAACTACATCTGCTACTTTAGAATTTCTGATATCAGATACATCTTCTTTAAAAGTTGCACCCATTACAAGCACTCTAGAGTTCATTGCAGATTTCCCTTCATGAATGATCATTTGAACAACTTTTTTAGCCACTAAAGCAGCCATGTTATCATTGATCTTTCTTCCAGATAATATTACTTGAGAATTATATCCTAATTCGTTCGCTTTATATGTTAAATAATATGGGTCAACACCAATACAGTGACCACCAACTAATCCTGGGAAGAATTTTAAGAAGTTCCACTTTGTTCCTGCAGCTTCTAATACTTCGAAAGTATTAATTCCCATTTTATCAAAAATGATTGATAACTCATTCATCAATGCAATATTTACATCTCTTTGAGTATTCTCTATAATTTTAGCTGCCTCAGCAACTTTAATAGAAGATGCTTTGTGAACTCCAGCATCAATTACTAATTCGTATGTTTTAACAATATTCTCAGCAGCATCTTCATCGCTTCCAGAAGCAACTTTAACGATACTAGCTAATGTATTTTCTTTATCTCCTGGATTAATTCTTTCAGGTGAATATCCAATTTTGAAATCTTGTCCTAAAGTTAAACCAGACTCTGCTTCTAATACTGGAAGACAATCTTCTTCCGTACATCCTGGATAAACCGTAGACTCATATACTACATAGTCTCCTTTAGAAAGTACTTGACCAACTGTTTTTGAAGCTGACAATACAGGCTTTAAATCTGGTACTTTGTGGCTATCAACCGGAGTAGGAACAGCTACAATGTAAAAATTAGCTGCTTTTAAATCATCAATATTTGCAGTAAAAGAAATATCGGCACCTTCAAAGTCAGCAGCTTCTAACTCGTTTGAAGGATCAATATTATTCTTCATCATATCAACTCTGTCTGGATTGATATCGAAACCAATTACTTTTATTTTTTTTGCAAACTCTAATGCGATGGGCAATCCAACATATCCTAAACCAATTACAGCTAAGGTTGCTTTCTTTTCTACTAGATTATCGTAAATACTATTCATTTTTAATATTAATTTAAACTCAAGTGCAAAGATAAAAAACTAAAACTACACGAGGTAATTATCTCTTAGCTTATATCTTTTTAACAAAATCATTTTCTAATTTATAATTCTCACCACTTTCAGGACATATGGCATTGCCTTCATCATTAAATTCTAATCTATGACCATATGCTGAAACCCATCCAATCTGTTTAGCTGGATTACCTACAACTAATGCATAAGCTTTAATCTC
>JBELBA010000215.1:0-3422 GCA_042095635.1 Chitinophagales bacterium | reverse complement strand
GCAATTGCTTTGGTAAAACTGCAAAATCCCAAATCTTTGGTTTTATAGGTGTGATAGGGCTAGTAATTACAATGACTTTGGGTATATATTTTATTTACAAGACCTGGAATTTATTTAAGACTTGTGAAATGAGTCAAGCGAAAGCTGTTTTAATAGGATCTATCCTATTTTTGCCGTTAGTACAAATTGGATATGTAATTGATAAAATAGTATTATAATGATTGCACCCGTGGACCATAAATCGAATCATTCTAAAATGAATACACTAAAGCTATTGCTTTGGTTAGCATGCGGTTCTATTACTATGACGTTTGCAGCTTTTTCTAGTGCATATATTGTACAGAAATCTAGTGCAGTATGGCAAGTGGTAGAAATCCCTTACGGATTCATTATTAACATGGTAACGGTTATAGTATTAAGTTTTACTATGCATATGGCCTTTAAATCTATGAAGTCTGAAAAAGGTGGTCAATTCATGTTATTTTTGAAATTAT
Source organism: Chitinophagales bacterium (assembly GCA_042095635.1). Taxonomy (GTDB): domain Bacteria; phylum Bacteroidota; class Bacteroidia; order Chitinophagales; family CAJXBJ01; genus JBELBA01. The sequence goes on along the minus strand of JBELBA010000215.1, from coordinate 2,928 downwards.
CATTTTTATTCATGTTTAGCTTTATTGCTTTACAATTTTATGCGTACAATGAATTATTAAGCAATAACATTGCTTTATTTAATATGCACTCTCAGGCTGGACCTTTTTTATATGTTATTAGTGGCGTGCACGCTGCGCATGTATTGTTAGGTTTAGGCTTTATGATTGCGTTATATTTTTTATATAAGAGACAAGGAGTAACTGAAATGAATGCACTTAGATCGGAGTTATGTGCTACATATCTTCATTTTATGGGTGGAGTTTGGATTTTCCTATGTTTATTTTTTGTCATTAATCATTAAATAGAAATATTATTATGTCAGCGGAGTTAGTAGAGTTTGAACATGAGGGATCTTGGAAAGGAGGATCAAAACCGTTTGGGCCAAGTTATGGAAAATTGATGATGTGGTTCTTCTTAGTATCAGATGCGTTTACGTTTGGTACATTCTTAATTGCTTATGGTGGATTAAGGTTTACACAAGATTGGTGGCCAGATCCTGCTGAAGTATTCTCTTCATTCCCTGGTATTGATGGACATCTGCCATTGGCATTCGTTACTTTGATGACTTTCATTCTTATTGCCTCATCTTACACGATGGTTATGGCAGTATATGAAGGACATCATGGAAATAGAAAAAGTGTAATCTGGTGGTTATTAGCTACTGTTGTTGGTGGAGCGGCTTTCTTAGGTTGTCAGGCAATTGAGTGGACTCATTTAATGCACCAAGGATTAAGCTTCTGGAATAACCCATTCCAACCAGGTGCTGATGGTATTAGTACAGTTGTTAGATCTGCTGAAGAATTAGCTACAGTTTCTGCACATGATATTAAAGCGATTAATTTTGGGCAGTTATTCTTTGTAATTACTGGTTTTCACGGATCTCACGTATTATCTGGTGTAGTGTTAATGATTATCATTCTAGCAAATGCTGTTGGAGGTACTTATGAAAGGAGAGGACATTATGAAATGGTAGAGAAAGTTGGTTTATACTGGCACTTTGTAGATTTAGTATGGGTATTCGTATTCTTAGTTTTCTACTTAATTTAATTAATAATATACTTTAAAATATACAGTTATGGCTGGAGATCATGGACCAACTAAAAAATCGATTCTAAGAGTATTAGTAATCTTAGGAATCATTACTATTGTAGAGCTAGCTTCTTTCTATGTATTAAGAGAACCTTTAGGTAAAGGTTTATTTAACACAATGATGATTTCAATGTCATTATTAAAGTGTTTCTATATTGTAGGAGAGTTTATGCATATGAAATATGAGTTTAAGCAATTTGTATTCTATACTTTGGTTACCGTTACTTTATTATTCTGGTTCGTAGGAGCAATTCTGTGGGAAGGATCTTGGTGGAATGGTGTTAGATTTATCGAAGGGTATATTTAGATATTATGGCCAAGAAAAGTAAATTATTTAAACGCTTAGTATCCTTACTATTTTTAGTGGTGGTGCCGTTTTTTGTTTTATTTTATATGATGGATAGTAAGAATTTTACTTTGGAAATCCCTAAGTATTATCCAATTATTGAAGAGAATGGTGATACATCTGGTTACCATACAATTCCAGAATTTAGTTTTCATAGCCAAGATGGGAAAGTCTTTAATTTAGATAGTCTAGACGGAAAAGTCCATGTTGGGTATTTCTTTTTTACTAGATGTCCAGGTATCTGTATGGATATGAATGAAAACATGAAGTTCTTACAAGAGAAGTTTAAAGATTATCCTAATATCCAATTGGTTGGATATACTGTAGATCCGGGATATGACACTGTTAATGTTTTAAGAAGATTTGGTTTAAAGCATGATATTGATATCAAGAAATGGAAATTAGTCACTGGTCCAGAACAAGAGATCTACAAACTAGCACAAGAAGGTTATAAGATTACTGCGCAGACTGCTCCTGATGGAACGATTGATTTTGTGCATAGTGATCGATTTGTATTAGTTGATAAGGAAGGTATTATTCGTGGTACTTGCAACGGAACTACGAAAAGAGAGGTAGAGGTATTTGCGCCTCATATTTTACATGTAGATTTATCTTATACTAGAAATGAATCAGAAGCCATCTTCCACTAACTATAACAAGTTAATACTAGTTATTAGTATTCTAATTCCTGTAGTTGTTGCAGTAATTCCATATCTAGGTTTAGAAAAGAATGAGGATATGAGAATCATTGCAAGTATCAATGCAGTAATTAACTCTTTAACCGCAATTTGCTTAATATTTGCGGTTAGAGCCATAAGAAAAGGAAATCAAAAACTACATAAGAACTTGATGATTAGTGCAATTGTATTAGGTGCAGTTTTCTTGTTGAATTATGTTGTATTACATTCTACTACTGAACCTGCACAATATGGTGGAGAGGGAATAATAAAGACCATATACTTTGTCTTATTGATCAGTCATATCTTGTTATCTATTTGTGTACTTCCATTTGTTCTCGTAACTTTTGCTAGAGGATTAAATGGCAATTTTGAGAAACATAAGAAGATTGCTAAGGTAGCATTTCCTATATGGCTATATGTATCTCTATCGGGTGTGGCAGTATATGCTTTAATTAGTCCATATTATTAGTTGCTAAGCTAATTAATAACGCTTATCTTTGTGTTATGAATAAGGTTAAACATTATCTACCAAGCATCATCTTACTAGGATTATTTATTTTCTTAAGTTTAGATGTAGATGCTCAATGCGCTATGTGTAAGGCACAAGCTGAGACGGCTCATGCAGAAGGGAGTAAAGATGTAGCTGGTTTAAATAAAGGAATTTTAATGCTGTTTTTAGCTCCATTTATTATCATTGGTACCATAACTTACCTTTGGAGGAAAAACGTGAAACAAGAAGCTTAAAAGCTTAATTGATAGATATATAAAAAGCCCTTCGATTTTCGAAGGGCTTTTTTATTTCTATAAGTTGT
>JBELBA010000214.1:0-3448 GCA_042095635.1 Chitinophagales bacterium | reverse complement strand
AAAGAACCTCCATGAGAATCTACTTCCTTGATATCGAAGATCTCTAATCCAAATCTATTCATTAAGAAGTTTAATGGCTGAATATTAATAAATGATACATGCTCATGATAGATCATATCAAATACTAAATCATCTTGCATAATTGCATAGTAAGGGAATTCAATAACAAAAATTCCATCTTCACTTAAAAGCACTTTCACATTTCTAACCACAGATTGAATATCATCTATGTGCGCAAATACATTATTTGCACTTATAACATCTGCTTTTCCATAATCCTTGATAATCTCCTCTGCACAAGACTCATCGAAGTATTTGTTGATAGTAGGAATTCCTTCCTCGTTTGCTTTTTTAGCTAAGTTTTCTGCAGGATCTACTCCAATAGATTTAAAACCTTCATTGGCAAAACACTTTACCAATAAACCATCGTTAGAACCAATATCTACAGATACCTTATTTTCTTTTTTATTACACTTATTAGATAAGTCATTAGCATATGCTGCAAAGTGATCTCTAAAAGTTTGCGTAGTAGAACTCACATATAAATAGTGCTTAAACATTAGATCTGCTGGCGCAACATGCGACAATTGGGTAAGCCCACAAGTGGGACATAATGATAAAGCTAAGTCACATTTAAACTCTTTCTCATCCGTAGATTTAACTAAGTTATTAGCTAATGGTTGAATACCTAAATCTAAAAATGGTGCAGATAATTGCTCATCACAATATCTACATTCATTGGCTTTATACTGATCTAACTCACTCATAATTATATCTTTGCTATACTGACTTCATTATGTCTAATAGTAATACTACTGCCATTTTCAGCTGCTAAATCTCCTGATATGACTGCTGCTATTCTATCTGCAACAAAATCTGGGGATTGCTGTTGGTTAGCATCATTAAATATTTTTTCTCTCATTGGCGTATTTGTTCCACCAGGACAAATACAATAGAACTCTAATCCATACTCTGCATTTTCTTTGGTCATAGCTTGCGTTAGACCTACAACAGCAAATTTAGCTGCAGAATATGCGGCAATTTTTGGACATCCGAAACGACCTGCGTTGGATGAAACATTGATGATTTTTTTTTCAGGAGACTTCATATGAGGGATAGCATACTTGCACATGTAGTATACACCATATAAATTAATGTCAATGTTTTTTTGGAATTCTTCTGTTGGGATATCTTCCAATAAATATCCTTGATCTATGTAACCAGCATTATTTATTAATAAATCAATCTGCTGATCTGTTTTAATAACTTGATCAATGAAAGATTTAACTGCTTCCTCATTGCTTACATCAACCGTATCTAGAACAAAGTTAATATTATGATAAACTGCTTCTTTTGCTGCATCCCAATTATTTTTAGTAGCACTTAAACCATATACTTTGAAACCCTTATCAAGCATTAATTTAGCTAATGATAAGCCTATACCAGATGTGGCTCCTGAAAGTATACAAGTTTTAATCATTTATTATCCTTTAGATAATTCTGGATTAATGTATCCATCAATTACTTGGAAAGAATAAGTATCATCTTCATATGCTCCTTCAGATCTTGCTATTGTAGATAAAGCTATAACTTCGGATTGTTTAGTAAATCTTTGGGCATGCGCTACATTAGGAGGGGTGTCTACTATCATACCTGGTTTAACAATAATCATTTTTTTATTTTCTGGATTATTAATATCACAAGACCAAGACTCAAATTCACCACTTAAACAATACATATATTGGTGAAGTGTTTTATGATAATGATTTGCTCTTACAGCTTCTGGATTACAGGTAATATGCGCAATATGATGAATGGGTCCTTCGAACATATTAAATATATCACCTCTTTCATCTGACCATGCAGATTCAATCTTCTTAACTGTTTCTAATTCTTTCACCATAATTTTAGTTTTTTACATTTTTAGGATGTGCTTCTTGATACCATTTAATTGTTCTTGATAGACCTTCATTTAAACTATATTTAGGTTCATATCCTGTAAATTGATTAACCTTAGAAATATCTGGGCATCTCCTTTTTGGATCAGAATCAGCGTAAACAGCTAATGGTGGTTCTGTAAAGTTAATATCCACAGTAAATTCTGGTAAGTTTTCTTCCACTACTTCTTTAACTATATCAGCTAATCCTTTGACAGAAATCTCTTGATCTGGATTACCTATATTAAAACTCTCTCCTGCACATTCTTCAGTCAAGAGTATTCTAAAAATACATTCAATCGCATCATTTATGTAACAATAAGCCCTAGTATTTCTTCCATCTCCATGAACAGGGAGAGGCTCTCTCCTTAAAGCATGCTCTACAAAATTGGGAAGCACACGATAATCATCTGGCCTAATTCCTGGTCCATAAACATTAAATGGTCTTACACATCTAGTAGGTATATCATATACATTGAAAAAGGCTTCACACATCGTTTCTCCAACACGCTTAGACTCGTCATATACAGCTCTTGGCCCTAAGATAGAAACATTACCTCTATATCCCTCTTGTGTAGGAACAAATGCAGGATCTGGATCACCATAAACCTCTGAAGAACTAGTAAACATAAATGCTTTTACATTCTTCCTTTTTGCTAAATCAAGCATGTTCCTTGTACCTATGATTCCAACGTCTAATGTTTCAATTGGGAATCTTGTATAATATACAGGAGAAGCAATACCTGCTGCATGAATAATATAATCTATATCTTTTTCCGTCTCAAAAGGCTCAATAACATTATGCTTAATGAACTCTATATTAGTATCAGATTTTATAGACTTTTCATACCCTGTCACAAAATTATCCAATAAAATAGCCTTACATGGAACCTCTAAAATATTCTCATTCATATACCTAAGAAGATTAACCATATAATTGCCTAACAACCCTCCTGCTCCAGTAAGTAAAAATGTTTTGCCTTCTATATCAGCTTTGTATGCTGTGAAAGTCTCTGCTAAGTGAGCAATATCTTCTTGTATAATTTTTGATTCAGCCATAGGGTTATTGTCTAATTTTTTTTGGATATACCTGTTTAATTTCAATAAAATAAAAAGGTGACCTTTAATTAGATTAAAAATAGTAAATGCATTGAGCTTATTAAACAATTATCAAAAAGAAATTAAAGCAAATTTGTATTGATACGAATCAGAATAAGGACAAGCTTCATCCAAGATGGTTACTTTTTTAAAAACAAGCTATACATTTACTACATATATCAAGTAATTACCTATTTTAGTATTCACTTTATGCAATTGCAATAATTTCTTTTTGATAATTGTTTTAGAACCAAAAAATGAAAGGAGAATCCAATAAATTTGATCAAGTTATAATGGCCAAAAGAAGCTTTCTTGATATTAATTTGAAAGAACTTTGGAACTATAGAGACTTGATCTATTTATTTGTAAAACGAGATGTCATCTCGTTTTATAAGCAAACCATTTTAGGGCCA
>JBELBA010000213.1:0-3410 GCA_042095635.1 Chitinophagales bacterium | reverse complement strand
CGGAAGTGATTAAATATTTATATCAAGAATCTAATGGTGCCTTCCCTATTATAGGTGTAGGTGGAATTTATTCTGCAGCAGATGCCATAGAAAAATTAGAGGCTGGTGCATCTTTGTTGCAAGTATACACTGGTTTCATTTATGAAGGACCTGGTTTGGTTAAAAGCATTAATAAAGGAATCAGATCTAAAGACGAAATTAAGAAGGCCAAGCTTAAGATGAACTTGGTTTAGAGCACTTTGTGCAAATACTACAATTGATTCAATTATGAAATCTTTCCATAAAAAATGGGCACATTAAATAAATCTCCTCTATATTTGGGAGTGATTTCCAAATTAAAGCTAACATTAGGGACTTTTATATTAGCTGCATTACATTTGGTTGCTGGTAACAATATTGACTTTATTGAGAATAAAGGACAATGGCCAGAACAAGTGTTATACAAAGCTCAATTAGCAGGTCAGAATATCTATTTAGAGAAAGATAGAATCCTCTATCAAGTCTATGAATTAGAACACTTTCATAATCATGGTGAAGACAACGATCACGAGCATGCCCAAGTAAAAGGTCATACTTATGAGGTTGAATTAATCAATGCAAATTTAATTCAATCTACAACAACTGGACCTGCAGCAAATTACTATTTCAACTACTATCATTCTAAGCACCAAGATCAATGGGTTAGTCATACTTCGGCCTTTAATGATGTAACATTAAAAGAAGTATACAATAGAATTGATATGCGATACTACCAACAAAATGGTAATATCAAATATGACTTTATAGTGCAACCTGGTGCAGATATCAATCAAATACAATTGAAGTATAATGGTGTTAAGCGACCAAAAATCAAACATAAAAACTTAATTATCGAAACAAGTGTTGGTGATGTTATCGAACATGCACCAATCGTTTATCAAAATCAAGGCGGTAAAAGAAATTACATTGATTGCAAATACAAATTGAAGAAAGATGTATTAAGCTTTGAAATTATCGGAGACTATGATATTGAAGAAACGATTATTATTGATCCAACTTTAATCTTCTCTACTTATTCTGGATCTACTGCTAATAACTTTGGATTTACAGCGACTTATGATGACGATGGATTCTTATATGCTGGTTCAACTGCTTTTGATCAAGGATACCCTACAACATTAGGGGCTTATCAAACTACTTTTGCAGAAGGAGTTATCGATATGGCGATCAGTAAATATGATACTAGTGGTGCGGAGTTAATCTACTCTACGTATATCGGAGGATCTAATGGTGAAATGCCTCAATCCATGATAGTTGATAATAATGGAGATTTAGTTATTCTTGGAAGTACAGGTTCTAGTGACTACCCTACTTCAACGACGGCATATGATACTTCATTTAATGGTGGTAATTGGGCAGGATTAAACTCTAGTTCTTATTTCGAATTCTTCGAAAATGCATTCGATGGATTTGGGACAGACATCGTAATTACAAAACTAGGATGGGAAGGAGAATTAAAGGTTTCCACTTTCTTAGGCGGAAGTGGTAATGATGGATTAAGTAACTCTACAGATCTAATTCTTAATTATGCAGATGATTTTAGAGGAAGTATATCTATTAATGAAGACAATGATATTATTATAGGTACTTGTACTGGATCTGTAGACATACCAATGACTTCAAATGCAATTCAGACTGCTTATGGTGGAAACCAAGATGGATACATTGCAAAATTAACTAGCGGATTAGATTCATTAATGTATAGCACATACATAGGAGGACAAAATGCAGATGCTGTCTACTCTGTTATGATAAGAGATAGCTTCTTATTATTTGGAGGAAGTACACTTTCTAATGACATTGATTATATCGCTGCTAACTTTCCAGATACAGCAAGCTTCTTAACCTCTCAAGCGACTGGTATTGCAGGAGTTATAAATATGGATACTTATGACACTAGTAAAGTCATTAGATTTGGATCTGGAGGTAATGCAGATCAAATCTATTTTGTAGATTTCGATAGTGATAATGCTTTCTATATCATGGGACAAACAGAATCAAGTGATGAAGATTTCTTTATCCATAATGTAGGTTATTCAAAATCTAATAGCGGACAATTCATTACTAAATTTAATGAATCTATGGATAGCATTGAGTGGTCTACGATGTGGGGGAATGAAAGTGGAAATCCAAATATCTCTCCTACTGCCTTTATGGTAGATTATTGTAAAAGAATTTATGTTTCTGGTTGGGGAACAACATGGATGGCAGGCGATCAGTTCTCGCATCCTCGAAGTAATACTTCTAATATGGATGTAACTGATGATGCATATCAAACAAGTACAGATAATGGAGACTTTTATTTGATGGTATTAGCAGAAGATGCAGACACATTATTATACGGATCATATTTTGGTGGAGGATTTAGCCAAGAGCATGTAGATGGTGGTACCAGTAGATTTGATAAAAGAGGAATTATCTATCAGTCTGTATGTGCTGGTTGTGGTAGTTTTAGTGATTTCCCTATCGAGCCTTCAAATGCTTATAGTGCAATAAATAGAGCGAACTGTAACAATGGTGTTTTCAAATTATCATTCGATCAAGAATTGTTAGTAGCTGACTTCGACTTAATTGAATCTAATTGTCCTGGTAAGGCCTTTACATTTAATAACAAAAGTACCTTCTTAGACAGTGCAGAAGTACTTTGGAATTTTGGAGATGGAGATACAAGTACCGCAGTTAATCCTTCTCATTTATATGATGAGCCAGGAGAATATAGAGTAACATTAAGAGTGACTAACTTAAGTATCTGTAATGCGGTAGATAGAACAGCTAAGATCTTAGCATTTGATACGGTATCAACTTATACTTTGGATTCGATAATTCAATGTGGTCAGAACATTACTGTAGGACCAGAAGTAGATTTAGATGCCTCTTATCAATGGACACCAAATACAGGCTTAAGTTCTACAACAATAGCTAACCCTACTGTTAATACAGACCGACCGACTTTATATACCATTTATGAGTATCAAGGTGTTTGTGTTGACACCTTCTATCAATATGTTGAGCTAGATACTATGACGAGTATTGAACCAACATTTACTAATGAAACGATCGATTGTAAAAACCAAATTGTACAATTCACAAATACTTCAGATACGACTAACACTAGCCTAATATGGAATTTTTATGGAGATACATCACATGCACAAGAGGTAACTTATAATTTTGATTCTGCTGGCTTGCAGGCTGTTCAACTAATACTTAACTATGAGCATTTATGTTCTATTACAGCTACCATTGACACTAGCATATTCTTATTAGAAAACGCTAGTACCAGGATTGATAGTATTGTGACCTGCCTGAGCTCTACTTCAATGGGTATAAAAGAATATGAATATCCTATGACCTATACTTGGAACGATGCT
>JBELBA010000212.1:0-3497 GCA_042095635.1 Chitinophagales bacterium | reverse complement strand
CTTAATGGATTTAAACCAAAGAAGTAAAACACAATTTGATAGAAAAGGAAATCAATTACAATATGATTTAGATAGAATGTTTGTATCCTTCAATGAGGGCAAGGACTTTGGGATCCTTCAAATGTTTGTATTTGGGAAGTTATTTCAGAACTACTCTAGTTTCTAACTAAATAGAAATGATTCGAAATCTTTGTTAACAATCATTCTTACATAAAGGATAATAATTCGCATAAGAATAATCATAACTACTTGATTAACAACAATTTAAGAAAATATGATTTCCACAATATGATTTAATTATCCACAAGCAGACTTTTTTGGAAGCAGATATATGGCCAATACTAGCTAATTTCCTATTTTTGCAATGTTAGAAAATCTATTTAGCGTTATGAAATTTATAGTATCAACATCCACACTTCTAAGACAATTACAAATCATTAATGGTGTAATTGGATCAAACACAGTTTTACCAATTTTAGAAGATATTTTATTTGACATCAATAAAGAGAAGTTAACTTTATTCTCTACTGACTTAGAAACTTCAATGAGTACTGAGTTAGAGATTGAGTGTAAAGATTCTGGAAAGTTTGCTATCCCAGCAAAAATCTTAATTGATACCTTAAAGAAATTACCTAACCAACCATTAACATTCACAATTGACGAAGCGACTAAAGCAATTAAGATCACTTCTGAAAACGGAGAATATAAGTTAGCTGGTGAAAACGGTGATGATTTCCCAAGAATGCCTGAGGCTGAGAATCCTAATAATATTGGTATGACCGCTTCAACTTTAGTAAAGGCAATTGGAAACACAATTTTCGCTACAGGTAACGATGAGTTAAGACCTGCAATGACTGGTGTTTTATTCCAGTTAGACAAGGACGGAGCTACCTTCGTTGCAACGGATGCACACAGACTAGTTAAATATCAAAGAACGGAGGTGACTACTGATTCCCCTACAGCATTCATTGTACCAAAGAAAGCTTTAAACCTTTTAAAAGGTGGTTTACCAAACGATAATACAGCAGTTAATATTGAGTATAATAACTCTAACGCTTTCTTCTCATTCGGTAATACTAAATTAATCTGTAGATTAATTGATGCTAAGTACCCAGATTATAATGCAGTAATTCCTACAAATAACCCTAACATGTTAACTGCTAATAAAGCAGACATGATTGGTTCTTTAAACAGAGTTGCAATTTATTCTAACAAGACTACTCACTTAGTAAGATTGAAAGTAAACGGAAGCGAAATGCGTGTTTCTGCTGAAGATATTGATTTCGCTAACAAAGCGACCGAGCGTTTAGCATGTAACTATACCGGTGAAGATTTAGAGATTGGCTTCAATGCTAAATTCTTAACTGAAATGTTATTATCTATTTCATCTCCTGAAATCAAAGTTGAATTATCTACACCTACAAAAGCTGGTGTAATTATTCCAAGTGAGGATTCAATGGACGAGCATGAAAGAATCTTAATGATTGTAATGCCAGTAATGTTAAACGTAGAAGCTACAGTTTAAACGTACTGATAACCTTATAAATAAAAAGCCCCAACTAATGTTGGGGCTTTTTTTATCTATAATAAATTATTGAATTATTCGTCTTCATCATTCCAGGCCATTCCTCCACTGACGATAAACTTCATAGCCTGCGTAGCATTCATCTTTTTTAATTCAATGATATTCTCTTTGGGAATAACAAACAAATTCCCTGAGAAGGCATAAGAATGGGGAAAGTACACAGCAACTTGATCATCAAAACCAAATGCAGATAGATCACTTTGTGAAATAAAACCCATTTTCTTTATTCCAGCTTCTTTATTCATGACAACCATTACTGGGTATTCAAACTTCTTTTTCTTACCAACAAAAGCATTTACTAAATCCTTTAATGAAGTGTAAACGATTTTAATTGCTGGTACTTTAAACATTAACTTTTCAATTCTAGAAAAGAGTTTTTCAAAGATGATAGTATGTGATAAAAATCCAATCACTATAATAATTCCAATGACAGTAATCATTCCTAAACCTGGAAATTCGAACGGAAGGATATTGTCTAAAAACCTAATAATAGAAAAGATCACATATAGGGTTACTGTGATTGGTACCAAAAAAAATAATCCCTGAAAAAAGTATTTAAATAACTTATTCATAACATTAAAAAAGGCCCAAATAGGCCCTTTATTTTATTCAAACTTAATTTCTAAATTCTTAATATCTATTGGAATATATGGACTCAAGTCCGACATATCTACAAAGTCTTCTGTAAAGCCAGTTGGTAATGAGGCTCCAGCAGAAATAAATCCATCCTCATTAAAATATGCAGGTGCACCTAAATTAATGATTTGAGCATCCAAGTTTTCATGATAAGCGATCCAATCTGCCTCAGTGAATGTGGTTGTATCTATTTCACCACCATCATGTAATTGCTTTACCACCTCATCTTTTAAGACATCCTCAACTGAATAAGTTTTTAAAATATTATCAGTATGTGTTAATGTTGAAGGTGGTAATGCTATCTCTGCGACTGCGATATCATCCGTTTCATTAGACTTAGCAGTAAAAACATAATTTGCTCCTTCTGTATAAGAAGAAAATACCGAACCTACATTTGGATGATTAGAATTTCCATATAAAACAAACTCATCACCAATCTTTGCAGCGAATAACTTAATCTTATTTAAAGACCATTCATCGTCATTACCAGTCACTGACACTTCAACAATCATTCTTGCATCATATGCACTTTCTAATTCAGAGTAATCAATTTTGTATACTGCATTAACATCTCCATTATCTTCTCTATTCATATGGTATGGATGAAGAATTGCAATTCCTGCTGCTTCCCCCTTGTTCCAAAAAACTTGGATAGCGGTATCATTTAACGCTTTATCAGTTGCGGTTAACTTTAAATCCCAAGTTGTTCCTTTATAATCTTTGTCCTCTTCAACCATCATTCTTTTATTTCTTCCATCGTCTCCAACAAAAGGAAAATCCATAACTTGGTCAATCTTATGCTCATGCAAACTAGTAGTAATTGATTCTACAACTTCAGCAGCACCTTCAGCTGTTGCAATAAATGCTCTAATCATTTCATAGGTATCTGCTCCATCCATTAAGTTAGTACTTTGCACAGACCTAGATGCTGCAGCAGTAGAAAGGTTATCCGGAATATTTACAGATAATTTTGTAGGCATTGTATTTTTTGCTCCTTGATCTTTTGTACAAGAGGAAAAGAAAATTGCTAGTATAAGTAGAGTTGTAATCTGTTTCAATTCTCGGTTATTTTATTGGTATACCTTACTTATAAAGATAAGATATAGTCCGAGAAAAAAAAATCAGTCTTGCTTGGACTTTAGATATACTAAGTTTTTGTGATACGTTTTGATAAAGCTATCTGCATAGCTTTCGTACTCATCTTGAGGAATAAATTCCATTGATCTTGTACATCTATTAGTCGTATACATAGCTTCATTCTTATAAGCAAAAAGCA
>JBELBA010000211.1:0-3516 GCA_042095635.1 Chitinophagales bacterium | reverse complement strand
TGAAGAATGTCCTTTAAATAAAAGAAATGATTAGTATGCTCTTTATGTTTAAGCAGTTTTGCTACTTTATTAATATTACCTCCAGTGCCAATACAGTATTTAAACTTATACTGTTTTCTCATTTCTTTTAACCATGTCTCCATATCCAACCATTCTTGTTGATCTATCGAATTTAGTTTCATTCTAATTGTTCCTATTTTAAAACTTTTGGAAATGATCTTTTTATGATCTGCAAAAATTGAAATATCAGTACTTCCTCCTCCAACATCAATATAGATGCAGTTTTGTTTTGTACCCAGCTTATTAACTAAATGTTGAGAATATATAATGTTTGCTTCTTCCTCACCAGAAATGGTTTCTAAATTAATTCCAGTTTCTGCTTTAATTGTTTCAATGATTGCTGCTCCATTTTTTGCATCTCGCATAGCAGAGGTAGCACAAGCTCTATAATCATCTACTTCATGTATTTCTAATAAAAGCTTATAAGCTTGCAGAGCTTTAAGTAATTGTTCTTTTTTCTTTGGAGAAATCGTTCCTCTTTCGAATACATCCAGACCTAGTCTAATTGGAAATCGGGTGTAGGATATTTTCCTATACTTAATGTGATCCTTGTATTTAAAAACTTGGGTGATGAGCAACCTCATTGCATTTGAGCCAATGTCAATTCCTCCAAAAATGTATGATTTCATATCCCTTCAAATTACTAATAATAATGTATAAATAATATTTTGAAGGACCTTATTTTATGCCTACAATTAATATAGAACTAATGTAAATCATTTATATAAGCATGCTCGTTAATGTCTCACAATTCTTGTATTTTTGAAAACGAATTAAGATTAAGAATTTATAGCTATGATTAACAAGACATTTACACCTGCTGAAATTGAGTCGAAATGGTATGATTACTGGTTAGAACATAAGATGTTTAAATCTGTACCAAATGAAAAAGAGGCCTATACTATTGTAATCCCTCCACCAAATGTAACAGGCGTATTGCACTTAGGTCATACTTTAAATAATACCATACAAGATATCTTAATTAGAAGAGCAAGAATGTTAGGTTATAATGCATGCTGGGTGCCTGGAACAGATCATGCTTCAATTGCAACTGAGAACAAAGTTATCGAGTTGTTAGCAGAACAAGGTATTGAGAAGAAAGACCTTACTAGAGCGGACTTCTTAAAACATGCTTTTGATTGGAAAGAAAAATATGGAGGAATCATTCTAAAACAATTAAGACACTTAGGTGCTTCTTGTGATTGGGATAGAACGGCTTTCACTATGGATGATGAAAGATATAAATCTGTTATTAAGGTTTTTGTAGATCTTTATAATAAAGGATTAATCTATAGAGGAGCAAGAATGGTAAACTGGGATCCTAAAAGGCAAACGGCTTTATCTGACGAAGAAGTATATCACAAGGATGTTACTTCTAAATTCTATACGGTTCAGTATCAGATCGAAGGATCTGATGAATATATAACAATTGCTACAACAAGGCCTGAAACAATTATGGCAGATGCAGCTATCTGTGTTCATCCAGAGGATGAAAGATATGCGCATTTAAAAGGTAAGAAGGCCATTGTACCTTTAGTAAATAGAGCAATACCAATCATATTTGATGAATATGTGGATATTGAGTTTGGTACAGGTGCTTTAAAAGTAACACCTGCTCATGATATTAATGATCACAAGTTAGGAATGAAACATGACTTGCCTGTGATTGATATTATCAATGATAATGGTACCATTAATGAGAAAGCGGAAGTCGCTGAGTTAATTGGTTTAGATAGATTTAAAGCAAGAAGAGAAATAGCAATATTATTAGAAGCCTCTGGTAACTTATTAAAAGTAGAAGAGATTCAAAATAAAGTAGGTTGTTCTGAAAGGTCTGGTGAAGTGATTGAGCCAAAGATTTCTACGCAATGGTTTTGTTCTGTAACAGACATGGCTAAGACTGCTTTGGATAAAGTAGAAGATGATACAGTGAACTTGGTTCCATCTAAGTTTAAGAATACATACAGACACTGGATGGAAAACATAAAAGACTGGTGTATCTCGAGACAATTATGGTGGGGACATCAAATCCCAGCTTATTACTTACCAAATGGTGAAGTAGTAGTAGCAGAAACACCTGAAGAGGCTTTATCATTAGCACAAGCTAAAGATACTTCTATTATTAGTTTGGATCAGTTAAAGCAAGATGACGATGTAATGGATACATGGTTCTCTTCTTGGTTATGGCCATTATCTGTATTTGGTGGTATCATGGAACCAGAGAATGAAGAGGTGAAGTATTATTACCCAACTAATGTATTAGTAACTGGGCATGATATAATCTTCTTCTGGGTAGCTAGAATGGTCATGGCTGGTTATCAGTTTTCTACAGAATCTATGGAAAATAGACATCCATTTAAGGATGTATATATGACAGGGATGGTAAGAGATAAGCAAGGAAGAAAGATGTCTAAGTCATTAGGTAACTCTCCAGACTTATTTAAGTTATTAGAAAAGTATGGTGCAGATGGTGTAAGAACTGGCGTATTGTTCTCTTCAGCAGCAGGTAATGATTTATTGTTTGATGAAAAGCAATGTGAGCAAGGAAGAAACTTTGCCAACAAAATCTGGAATGCTTCTAACTTGGTAGAAATGTTTAAGGAGAATGTGGAAGAGAAGGATTGTCCTAATGAGCCGGTATTTAATTGGTTTGAAGGAAAATTATCAGAAGCAATAACTGCCATTAATAAATCTTACGACGAGTATAGAATTTCTGAAGCATTAATGTCTACTTACAGATTAGTATGGGACGATTTCTGTTCTTGGTATTTAGAGATGGTAAAGCCTAATTATGGGCAAACATTAGATCAGAAGACTTTAGATAAAACGATCGGTTACTTTGAGACTTTAATGAAGATTTTACATCCAATGATGCCCTTCTTAACAGAAGAGTTATGGCAGAATGTATTAGAAAGAAAAGAAGGTGAGAGTATCATGTATGCAGCATGGCCAAATTATGATGGAAATGCAGCGTACTTGAAGAAAGGTGATTTAGTGAAGGAATTAATTTCTGGAATTAGAAATGTTAGAAATGAGAACGAAATTAAACCAAAAGAAACGATTGATTTGTTTGTTACAGGTAATGCTGATAACTACAAAGAGTTTGAATCCATCTTTAGAAAGTTAGGTAATATCGAAGTAGTATCTTATTCTAATGATCAACCAGAGCAAGCTAAGTCATTTATGGTTGGTACTGATGAATTCTTTATTCCTGTAGAAATAGATGTGGAAGCAGAGATAGAAGCATTGAAGAAAGACTTAGAATACAACAAAGGATTCTTGATTGCTGTAGATAAGAAGTTGGCAAATGAAAGATTTGTATCAGGTGCTCCTGAAACTGTTGTTGCCAAAGAGCAGCAAAAGAAAGCGGACGCAGAAGAGAAAATTAGATTAATAGAAGATCAATTAAGCAAGTTGGCCTAGTGTAATATCATTCTATATAAAATTAGAAAAGGG
>JBELBA010000210.1:0-3519 GCA_042095635.1 Chitinophagales bacterium | reverse complement strand
CCTTTTCTAGATCTAACAACAGGAGCAAGAATGATCACCTTCTCCTCTTTAAAATCATTGAAAATTGTCTCAAGTATTTGCTCTTCAGTGAACTTAACCATAGGTTTGCCAGTTACATAAGAAAAGGCTTCTCCTGCTCTTGCAAACAAGACTCTCATAAAATCATAAATCTCTGTAATAGTTCCTACAGTTGATCTAGGGTTTTTAGAAACAGTTTTCTGTTCTATAGAGATTACAGGGCTTAGACCATCAATTTTCTCTACATCTGGTCTTTCAATTTGACCTATAAACTGTCTTACATATGCAGAGAAACTCTCCATATATCTTCTTTGCCCTTCGGCGTATATAGTATCGAAAGCTAATGAAGACTTTCCACTTCCTGAAACACCTGTTATTACGACTAATTGTTCTCTTGGTATAGTAACATCAACATTCTTTAGATTATGAACGTTTGCTCCTATTACTCTTATGTTATTATCTATGGTAGTATCTTCCACGAATTTGATTATTATCAAACGCAAAAATAGCGATTAATTCTCGCTTTTTACTTCAATTGACGAAGATATAACTGAATGGTGTTTTCTAGTCCATAATAAATAGCATCACATACTAAAGCATGACCAATTGAAACTTCATCCATATGCGGAATTGTTGCTTTTAAAAAGGCTAGATTAGTTAGATCTAAATCATGCCCAGCATTTAAACCAATCCCAAGTTCTTTTGCCTTGTTACCTGCCAGTAGATAATCGCTAACTGCTTTTTCTTTATTAACTTCGAAATTATCTGCATATGGTCCCGTGTATAGTTCTACTCTATCAACCCCACAATTTTTAGCACCTTCGATAATTTCAATATCAGGATTAGCAAATACTGAAACTCTAATGCCTGCAGCTTTTAATTTTGTAGTTATAGGAATTAATTCTTTTGCATTATTGACTGTATCCCATCCATTGTCCGAAGTTATTGCTTCAGGAGGATCTGGAACCAAAGTCACTTGCTCTGGTTTTACATCTAGCACTAATTCCATAAAGCGTTCTGATGGATAACCTTCAATATTAAACTCAGTTGTTACAGTTTGCTTTAAATCATAGATATCCTGATATCTAACATGACGTTGGTCTGGTCTAGGATGAACTGTTATCCCTTGCGCACCAAAACGTTCACAATCTTTAGCTACTTGAATTAAATTTGGATTATTTCCACCTCTTGCATTTCGAAGTGTTGCAATCTTATTGATGTTTACAGAGAGTTTTGTCATAAATCAAAGGTATATAATTAGATTACCTCCAACAAGCATAAAAATGATAGAAAATCTTATTCCGCTAGCATACAGAATGTTAAAAGTTAAGCTTTTGTCTATTTAGTTTACGAAAAAATTAGTTTAAATCCAATAGATTATACAATGGATATAAAGCTAATATTTCGTAATTTCGCAGCGCTTAAATGAATCACTATGGAAGTTAATACAGAATTCAATATAAATATTACAAAGACCAATAACTCTAAAATAGACCAAATAGATTTTAACAATATTCCTTTTGGACAAATCTATTCTGATCATATGTTAATAGCTAACTTTGTAGATGGTAAATGGGATACTCCTGAGATTAAGCCTTTCGAAAATATGAGTTTCTCTCCTGCAATGTCAGCTTTACATTATGGTCAATCGATCTTTGAAGGAATGAAAGCTTTCAAAACAAGTGAAGGAGCTGTTCAATTATTTCGTCCTTATGAAAATTTAGAAAGATTGAATAAGTCTGCTAGAAGAATGTCAATGGAAGAGATTCCGGAAGATATTTTCATAGAAGGATTAAAGCAATTAGTTGCATTAGACAAGAATTGGGTTCCTGGTCAGGAAGGATCCTCTTTATATATTAGACCATTATTATTTGCTACGGATGAATACATCGGTGTAAAGTCTTCTAAGAATTTTACATTTTTAATTATCACTTGCCCTGTTGGAAAATATTACGCTCATCCAGTTAAGGTGTTAGCAGCAGATAAGTTTGTAAGAGCTATTCCAGGTGGAGTTGGTGATGCGAAAACTGCTGGTAACTATGCTGCTGCAATGCTACCAGCAACACAAGCGAATCTAGAAGGATACGATCAGGTGCTTTGGATGGATGGATATGAGTTTAAATACACTCAAGAAATAGGAACAATGAACTTTTTCGTTGAAATTGATGGTAAAATATATACACCAAAATTAAATGGAGCGATCTTAGAAGGAATAACCAGAGATTCTGTAATTACTTTATTGAAGCAGAACGGATATGATGTAGTAGAGAAAGATCTTTCTATTGAAGAAATTTTTGATGCTGCGACTAATGGAAAATTAACGGATGCTTTTGGCTCTGGTACAGCTGCATCAATTTCTCATATCTCTGCAATTGGATGGAACGGAAAAGAAGTTCAACTTCCAGCGGTTGCAAACAGAAAAATTTCTAATTGGTTGTATGAGCAACTAGAAGGAATTAAAACCGGAAAAGTTGAAGATGCAAACAACTGGAATATAGAAATTTAGACAGCACAATTAGCAACTTTTTAAGCGCTAACCAAGCAATTGCTTAAGATATTCAATAGGTTTATTATCTTTACTTAAAATAAATATTATGCAAGCAAAGTTACATACAACGCACGGAGTAATGACTATCGAATTCTATGATACAGATGCTCCTAAAACAGTTGAAAATTTCACAAAATTAGCAAAAGATGGTTTCTATGATGGATTAACATTTCATAGAATAATTCCTCAATTTGTAGTTCAGGGTGGATGCCCTCAAGGAACTGGAGTTGGCGGACCAGGTTATTCTATTGACTGCGAACTAGATGGAAACAATCAATATCACGACAGAGGTGTATTATCAATGGCACATGCAGGAAGAAACACTGGAGGATCTCAGTTCTTTATTTGTCATGGAAGAGAGAATACAGCCCACCTAGATAGAAACCACACTTGTTTTGGCAAGGTGATTGAAAACGTAGATATCGTAGACAAAATAGCTGCTGGTGATACTATTGAAAAGATTGAGGTTATTGACTAACTATCCTCTTAAAATCATTAATTATAAAGGGAAGCAGTTATGTTTCCCTTTTTTCTTCTTCACTACTACAATCCATCCATTTTCGAATCGGTTATCATCTTTTTCTCCATGCTAAAACTTTACAGCAAGGATTAATTATTACTTCTGTATCTTATAAGCTAGTATTTCACTTTTTGCCATCAAGGCTTCAATTAACTTATTGCTTGGTGTAACCTTCATCTTCTTTGAATTCATTCTTATGTTATACCTATGCTCTTGATCTAAGAGGTTGATACTAAATTTAGCACTTCCATGATGATCCGCAAGAATTATCTGAATATCTTCTACAAATTTTTCATCTACATCTTCTGCATTAATATCAATGGAAATTCCTTTGCATAACTTATGTCTTACTTCACTTAGTAATTCGATATTATTAGCTCTAAACTCCCATTGATCCTCACTCTTATATCTAGTTTGCACACTTCCCTTCATG
>JBELBA010000209.1:0-3547 GCA_042095635.1 Chitinophagales bacterium | reverse complement strand
ATAAAATTGCGTTCGAGAAAGCTGGAATCATTAAAGCAAACACGCCTGTTGTAATCGGTAAATATCAAGAAGAAACTGCACCTGTTTTTGAAAAGAAAGCAAAGGAAGAAAATGCGCCGCTTATTAAAGCATACGAATCAAAGCATAACTATACATCTACACTAGAAGCATCCTACCAGAAAGAGAATATTTCTACTGCAATTACTACCATAAAGACATTAGTTAATATTACAGATCAATTCTTAATCAATGCATCTGCTATTGAAGCAGGTATAAAAAATATCAGTATTAACTCTGGGCTAAAAGGAAGATTTGATAGAATAAATAAAAAACCTCTAACCTTCTGTGATTGTGCACATAATGAGGATGGATTAAAGCTTATATTTAATCAAATAGAAAATTATAAGTACCAAGATTTGCATTTAGTTTATGGAACTGTAAATGATAAGGATGTATCTAATATTGTTAAACAAATCCCTATTGATGCTAAGCTTTATCTTTGTGCAGCAGACATTCCCAGATCAATGCCGGTGAGAGAATTAACTTCTTACTTCAAACATCAATCTTATATTACCTCTAAGAGTGTTGCTGAGGCTTATCAAACTGCCTTAAATAATGCACAAGACAATGATTTAATACTAATCACTGGTAGCACATTTATCGTATCAGATTTATACAGTTATATAGAGAATGAAACTTAAGGCATTCATATTAATTCTTTTAAGTATCCCATTGCTATCATTTTTAGTGGTTTGGGATGGTCGTTATCATCCAGATGGTGTAATGGAAATTAGAGCTTTTAAAAAAGCTTTTAAAAAAGGAATGAGAGCATCAGGAAAAGAAGGAGATTACAGTCTTGCTTGTATTTTAGAATATAGAGCTGATAAGATATACAGATATACGCATTATGACTTTGGAGACACTATTAAGTTTACAATTTACAATTATGAAGGCGATTTAACGAAAGGTTTACTGACCAGTAGATTGGATATCACCAAAAAGAAAGTGAAAAAAAATATAGTTAATGATACGGTCTGGACGGTGTTTCATTACAAACCATTTGAATGGAAAGCTTATGCATCCTCTTGCATCCATGGAAAAGACACCTTATATTCTTCAACTTATAGGTACGATAATGCTGGTTATCTAAAAAACGAAACTAGAACTAATAAAAACGGTAGACTTATAGCCAAGGTCGATTATATATATAATGAATATGGGCATTGTACCAAAATGAAGAACTTCGAATACCATATTGAAGAAAGAAATTTCTATTTAATTGATGAATTTAGAATAGATTATGACATTAATGGTAAAAAACAAGTAACTGGCTATCAATTGTATTATAGAGCATTTGGCGATGGTTGGTTTCTTAAAGAAGAATACGAAATGGGTAAGAAAGGAAAATATTCTATTGCTACAGAATATACAGATGCTAAAGAAAAATTAAACTTTCTTGAATATAAATTTGAACAGGACTTTAATTAAGGTGAATAAGCATAATGACTAGCTTATGAAGACTTATAGGAGTAATTCTAAACTAGATCTATCAATATACCATACTAATGTTCTGTGTAGAAATTATGATCTGTTACTGATTTAGTAATCATATTAGTGTGCGGAATATCATCTTCCATATATTCTTCCCCAATTGCATCGAAACCACATTTATTATAAAAATGTATAGCGTAAACCTGCGCAGATAATCTAATTTGGTTTGTACCAAAGTGCGTCTCCATATATTCCATACATCGATCCATTAATACTTTACCTAAGCCAGTACCTCTATGAGAATCTTTGGTAATTATTCTGCCAATTGAAGCTTCATTCTTAAACGATATGCCAGTATCAATCATTCTAGCATAAGCAACCAAGTTACCATTATCGTAGATTAAGGTGTGATGACCTTCTTTATCATTTCTCCCATCTGCATCAACATATATGCAAGTTTGTTCAACTACAAAAACAATTTGTCTAAGTTGTAAAACATCGTATAATTCATTTACTGTTAGCGCATCAAATGGCTTTTGTATAATTTCCCAATCCATGTTTTAAAATTACGAGTAATAATGGACAATACTAAAAGATTCAAATTCACTCATATCTTTTGTCTTATCACTTACAACAAATACATATCTTTACATTATGCTAAATGTCAATAATGTTTCTGTAATCTTTAATGGTAAAGCCATTTTTGAAAATGTATCCTTCCAAATTCAACCCAAAGATAGAATTGGTTTAATAGGTAAAAATGGTGCTGGTAAGACAACTTTACTAAAAATCATTGCCGAACTAAACAAACCAGACGCCGGTTCTATTGACTATCCGCAAGGCTATAAGTTAGGAATTCTTACACAAGACCTAGATATTGATACATCCATAACTGTTAGGGCAATGGCTAAACTTGCCTTTAAGGAAGTTATTGAAGTTAACCAAAGGCTTGATAAGCTTAATAATGATTTAACAACAAGAGAAGATTATGAATCTAGTTCTTACGAGGACTTACTAAATAAGATTAATGACTTATATGAGAAACTTAACTTATTAGGCGGCAACAATATAGAAGGAGATATTGAGAAAGTATTAAAAGGACTTGGTTTCTTACAAACCGACTTTGACAGGCCATTAAGTGAATTTAGTGGTGGTTGGCAAATGCGAGCGGAAATGGCTAAAATACTATTGGCTAAACCAGACCTTCTTATTCTTGATGAACCTACTAACCATTTGGATATTGAATCTATTCTTTGGCTAGAAAACTACTTTAAAAACTATGCTGGCGCAATATTAATGGTTGCTCACGACAGAACATTCTTAGATAATACTACCAATAGAACAATAGAATTAGCTTTTGGTAGATCTATCGATTACAAGTTACCCTATTCTAAATTCATGGTTCAGCGGGCTGATATTCATGAAAAACAAATGGCAACATTTAAGAATCAGCAGAAACAAATTGAAGAACAAGAAAAATTCATTGAAAGATTTAAAGCTAAAGCAAGTAAAGCCAAGCAAGCACAAAGTAAGCTTAAACAACTTAACAAAGTAGAAAGAATCCAAGTAGACGAATTTGATCATACTCAAATGAATATTAAATTCCCTACTGCTCCTCGTTCTGGAGATGTGACATTAAATGGTGAGTATCTTAAGAAAAGTTATGATGATCATTGTGTCTTTAGCAATGGTAAAGTATATATAGAAAGAGGAGAAAAGATTGCTTTTGTAGGTAAGAATGGAATGGGTAAATCTACATTAGTAAAAATGATCATGGATGAAATCCCATATGAAGGAGCGCTTAAGATTGGTCATAATGTGAGCATTGGATATTTCGCACAGCAACATGACGAATTAAACTCTGAAAAAACGGTATTTGATACTATTTACGATGAAGCAACAGATGAATGGACAAATGTTGCTAAAGTAAGAGGATTACTAGGTGCATTTCTATTTAGTGATGAAGCAGTAGAAAAGAAAGTAAAAGTCCTTTCTGGTGGTGAAAGAGCACGTTTAGCATTAGCTAAACTATTGCTTAGACCATATAATCTGATTA
>JBELBA010000208.1:0-3524 GCA_042095635.1 Chitinophagales bacterium | reverse complement strand
AGATTCAATCTCATCTTCATGTACTCCATAGTTACCAATATGTACATTAGTACAAGTAACAATTTGTCCATAATAAGAAGGATCAGTAAAGACTTCCTGATAACCAGTCATACCAGTATTAAAACAGATTTCTCCAGTTGTAATACCTTTAGCTCCTATTGAAATTCCTTCAAAAACAGAACCATCTTGTAATAACAATGTTGCTTTTTGAAAATCCATGTTTCTTATTTACTTAAATACAGATTACGCTCTGCATAAATTTTTAAAAACTTTTTATCTTTTAGTGTTTCGATGAAATGAATGGCTTCACCAGTCGATTTCATTTCAGGTCCTAATTCCTTATCTACTTCAGCAAACTTACTAAATGAGAATATAGGTTCTTTGATTGCATAACCTTTCTTCGCAGGGTTAAAGACGAAATCTTTAACCTTCTTCTTACCTAACATCACCTTAGTAGCATAATTTACATATGGCTCTTGGTAAGCCTTAGCAATAAAAGGAACAGTTCTTGAAGCTCTTGGATTTGCTTCAATTACGTATACCACATCATCTTTAATTGCAAACTGGATATTGATTAATCCTACAGTCTTCAACTTAACAGCGATCTTTTTAGTAATCTCTTCAATTTGCTCAATGATTAGGTCTCCTAAATTATAAGGAGGCAATACTGCATTAGAATCTCCAGAGTGAATACCTGCAGGCTCAATATGCTGCATAATTCCAATGATATATACATCTTCACCATCACATATAGCATCTGCATCAACTTCAATTGCACCGTCTAAATATTGATCTACTAATATTTGATTGTCTGGCATTTGCTTTAAGATCTTAGTAACATGATTTTCTAGCTCCTGCTCATTAATTACAATCTTCATTGATTGACCTCCTAATACATAAGATGGTCTAACTAATAATGGGAAACCTAATCTTTTACTTTCTTCTATAGCATCATCTGCTGTTGTTACTGAAGAGAAAGCTGGGAAAGGAACATCATTCGCTTCTAATAAGGCAGAGAACCTTCCTCTGTCTTCAGCTAAATCTAATGCCTCGAAACTAGTTCCTAATACTTTTATACCATATCGCTCTAACTTTTCAGCCAACTTCAATGCAGTCTGTCCTCCTAATTGAACAATAACTCCAATTGGCTTTTCATGTAAAATGATATCGTAAATATGTTCCCAGAATACCGGCTCGAAATATAATTTATCTGCAGTAGCAAAATCTGTAGAAACAGTTTCAGGATTACAGTTAATCATTATAGTTTCATACCCACATTCTTTTGCAGCATATACACCATGAACGCAACTATAATCAAACTCAATTCCTTGTCCAATTCTATTAGGACCAGAACCTAATACAATTACTTTTTCTCTATCACTTGAGATAGATTCGTTTTCTTCATCGAATGAAGAATAATAGTAAGGTGTTTGCGCTTCAAACTCTCCAGCACAAGTATCGACCAATTTGTATACTCTCTTAACACCTAGAGCTTGTCTCTTTTCAAATACTTGACTTTCAAGACATTTTAAAAGGTGTGCAATTTGACGATCCGCATAACCTTTCTTCTTAGCAACGCTCATTAATTGCTCATCAATATCATCGATAGTATGACCACCAATTAATTTCTCTAAATCAACTAACTCTTTGATTTGTCTTAAAAACCAAGGATCAATTAAGGTAGCTTTATGTATGGAATTAAAAGAAATACCCATTTTAAATGCATCATATACATGGAATAATCTATCCCAACTTGCATTAGCAAGGCTTTCCATTAATTGTTCTCTATCTCTTAACTCTCTTCCATCTGCACCTAAACCATTACGTTTAATCTCTAAACTCTGACAAGCTTTTTGTAAAGCTTCTTGGAAGTTTCTACCGATACCCATTGCCTCACCAACAGATTTCATTTGGAAACCTAATCTTCTATCAGATCCAGGGAATTTATCAAAATTCCATCTAGGAATCTTAACAATTACATAGTCTAAAGTAGGCTCAAACATTGCTGAAGTGTTTCCAGTAATTGGATTCTTCAACTCATCCAAATGATAACCGATTGCTAACTTAGTAGCGATCTTAGCAATTGGATAACCAGTTGCTTTTGATGCTAAAGCAGATGATCTAGAAACCCTTGGGTTAATTTCAATAGCAATGATTTCTTCTTTCTCATCATTACTTACGGAGAACTGAACATTACATCCACCTGCGAAATTACCAATTGATCTAATCATCTTGATAGCAGCTGTTCTCATTTTTTGGAAAGTCGTATCTGCTAATGTCATTGCAGGAGCAACTGTAATAGAATCTCCTGTATGAATACCCATTGGATCAAAGTTTTCGATAGAACAGATAATAACAACATTATCATTGCTATCTCTTAATAACTCTAACTCATATTCTTTCCAACCAATAACCGCTTTATCAATCATCACCTCATGTATAGGTGAAGCTTTTAACCCTTTGTGTAAAGCAGCTTCAAAATCTTCTTCATTATAGATAACAGCACCACCTGTTCCTCCTAATGTAAAAGAGGGTCTAATCACCAATGGCACTCCAAACTCTTGTGCAATCTCTTTTCCTTCTAAATAAGACTTCGCAGTCTTAGAGGGAGCCATAGCAATATCAATTTCTTCCATCTTCTGACGAAATAACTCTCTATCCTCAGTAATTTCGATGGCTTTAGTATCTACACCTATCATTCTTACTCCATGCGCTTCCCAAATACCTTGGTTTTCGCAATCGATAGCTAAGTTTAATGCAGTTTGTCCTCCCATAGAAGGTAATACAGCGTCAATCTTTCTTTCACTCAAAATCTTTTGAATAGATTCTACTTCTAATGGTAAAAGATAAACATGATCCGCAGTTACCGGATCCGTCATAATTGTAGCTGGGTTAGAATTAATTAAAGTTACTTCAATTCCTTCTTCTCTCAATGATCTAGCAGCTTGTGACCCTGAATAATCGAACTCACATGCTTGTCCTATTACAATTGGTCCTGATCCAATAATCAGTACCGATTTAATACTAGTGTCTCTTGGCATTTTTTATGATTGGTTTTGAATATTTTTTTACATTTCGAATGTTTCCATAAACTTGGTTGTATAATCCCCTTCTTTAATCTTAGGATCATTTAGTAGTTTAATATGGAATGGCACAGTTGTTTTGATTCCTTCTATATAGTATTCTTCTAAGGCTCTTAACATTTTTGTAATCGCTTCTTCTCTTGTTTGTGCAACCGTAATGATTTTAGAAATCATCGAATCATAATATGGAGGTATCATATAACCAGCATAGATATGAGAGTCAATTCTAACACCATGTCCTCCTGGTGAGTGCAATTCAGTTATTCTTCCTGGAGAAGGTCTGAAATCCTTTTCTGGATCTTCAGCATTGATTCTACATTCAATCGCATGCATCTGAGGATAATAATTCTTCCCAGAAATTGCTTCACCAGCAGCTACTTTAATTTGCTCGGCTATTAAATCGTAATCAATTACTTCTTCCGTAAGTGGGTGCTCAACCTG
>JBELBA010000207.1:0-3574 GCA_042095635.1 Chitinophagales bacterium | reverse complement strand
TATTGCCTGGGTATTACAGATGTAGATCCTATAGAACTCAATTTATACTTCGAAAGATTCATAAATGCTTCCAGAACTTCTCCTCCAGATTTCGACATTGATTTCTCTTGGAAAGACAGAGATACTATCTACAATTATATATTTTCAAAATACAGTAATGGACATATAGCATTACTAGGAACAATTTCAGAGTTCAAACATAAGTCAATTATAAGAGAACTGTCCAAAGTATTTGGTTTATATAAAGAAGAAACCAATAATATCATCTTTAAATCAGATCAAGCAACAGATCCACTATCCTTAAAGATTTTACATTATTCAAAATACGTCCAGAAACACCATTTTCCTAACCAAAGATCTATCCATGCAGGCGGTGTATTAATCTCAGAAAAGCCCATTACTTATTACTCTGCTTTAGAGCTTCCACCGAAGGGCTATCCTACCGTCCAGTTTGATATGTACATAGCCGAAGCCATAGGATTAGATAAACTAGATATCCTATCCCAAAGAGGTATTGGTCATATTAATGATAGTATCCAGATTATTAAGGAGAATAAAGGTTTAGATATCGATATTCATCAGATAGAACAGTTTAAACAAGACAAAAAGCTCAATAGTATGCTAAAGACAGGTAATACCATTGGTTGCTTTTACATTGAAAGTAGTGCTATGCGAGCTTTAATACAGAAGATTGGCTGTGAAGACTATATTACGCTAGTAGCTGCCTCTTCTATTATCCGACCAGGTGTGGCTAAAAGTGGAATGATGCGCGCTTATATAGAGCGTTATCATTCGCCAGATAACGTTCCGTATCCGCATCCTATATTTAAAGAACATCTATCCGAAACCTATGGTATAATGGTTTATCAGGAAGATGTGATTAAGATCTGTCATCATTTTGCTGGCTTTACCTTAGAAGATGCAGATGTAATAAGAAGAGCCATGTCTGGCAAATACAGGTCTAAAGCAGCCTTCCAGACTATTGTAGAGCAATATTTTGCTAATTGTAAAGCCAGAGGTTATTCCGAAGCATTAACCAATGATATCTGGAATCAGATCTCCAGCTTTGCAAGTTATAGTTTTGCTAAAGGTCATAGTGCTAGTTATGCAGTAGAAAGTTATCAGAGTCTATTTCTTAAGACTTACTACCCTTTAGAGTTTATGGTAGGTGTAATTAATAACTTTGGAGGATTCTACAGTACAGCTACTTATGTACATGAAGCCAAAAGATTAGGTGCTAATGTTAAGTTACCTTGTATTAATGAGAGCCAATACCTTACTAGGATAACTGGTATCGATATCTACCTTGGCTTTATCCATATAGAAAGACTAGAATATAAATTAGCAAAAGCTATTATTAGAGAACGATACATTAATGGTCCTTACCATTCTTTAGATGACTTTATGCAGAGGATACATATTGGTATAGAACAAGTAGTATTATTGATTAGGATTGGAGCCTTTAGCTTTTCGGGTAAAAGTAAGAAGACCTTACTTTGGGAAGTCCATGTCTTATGGCATGCACATCAGAAGATCGATTATCAGGCCAGTAGTTTATTTAAAACAGAAGCGAAGCAATATCAATATCCAAACATTGAAGACACTCCTATTGAAAACGCTTTGGATGAATTAGAACTATTAGGCTTTACAATAAGTAGTTCTTATTTCGATTTACTAAAGACTAGTCATAGAGGAGATGTCTATGCAGATGACTTAATACAATATGTAGGAAAAGAAGTTAGAATAATGGGGAAACTCGCTCATATAAAAAATGTCCCTACCTCTAATGGAAAAAAAATGAGCTTCGGTACCTTTATGGATGATAGAAATACTTTGTTCGATACCGTTAACTTCCCGCCTTCACTAGTGCATTATCCTTTTCAGGGAACTGGTATATATTTAATCATGGGTATAGTCACTGAAGATTTTAACCATCCAACTATAAAAGTTGACAAAATGGCCAAATTACCTTTATTAGATGATCCTAGATATGCAAATAGCAGCAGATTAAGACCAGGAAAACCAGTCTCTACATCGTATTATTAAACCTTTTAAATCTAAAAAGCCAACTGATAAATCGAATTTAGTTTCAGAAATAGCAATAATGTTCCTATCATGTATTACAAACTCGAAATAGTTTAATAAATTTGCATTACAACTTATTTAAAAAAATATAGATATGACATACGATTTAATAGTTATAGGTTCTGGACCTGGAGGATATGTTGCCGCTATTAGAGCTTCACAATTAGGAATGAAAGTTGCTGTTGTAGAAAAAGCTGAGTTAGGTGGTGTTTGCTTAAACTGGGGATGTATTCCAACAAAAGCATTATTAAAGTCTGCTAATGTATTTGAATACATTCAACATGCAGAAGATTATGGTATCTCTGTAAAAGGAGCTGACGCAAACTTCGAAGAGATGATTAAAAGATCAAGAGGTGTTGCAGATGGTATGTCTAAAGGAATTCAATTTTTATTTAAAAAGAATAAGATTGAGCAAATCCAAGGATTTGGAAAATTGGTACCTGGTAAGAAAGTTGAAGTAACAGACGAAGCTGGTAAGAAGACGATTCATGCAGCTAAATCTATTATGATTGCAACTGGAGGAAGAGCTAACAAGATTCCTACATTGCCAATCGATGGAAAGAAAGTAATTGGATATAGAGAAGCATTAACTTTACCTAAGCAACCAAAATCAATGATTGTAATTGGTTCTGGAGCTATTGGTTCTGAATTCGCTTATTTCTATAATGCAATTGGAACAGATGTAACTATTATCGAATATGCACCAAACTTAGTACCAGTTGAAGATGTTGATGTATCTAAGCAATTAGAAAGATCATTTAAGAAACAAGGTATTAATGTATTAGCAGGAGCAGAATTTCAATCAGTAGATACAAAAGGTAAAACTTGCAAAGTTAATGTTAAAACAAAGAAAGGTGTTGAAACATTAGAAGCGGAAATAGTATTATCTGCAGTTGGTGTAAAAGCTAACATTGAAAATATCGGATTAGAGCAATTAGGAGTTAAAACAGAAAAAGGAAAAATCACTGTTAATGATTATTACCAAACTTCTGTACCTGGTATTTATGCTATCGGTGATGTTGTACCTGGACCAGCATTAGCACACGTTGCTTCTGCAGAAGGAATAATTTGTGTAGAAAAATTAGCTGGACAAAATGTTGAGCCATTAGACTATGGAAATATTCCAGGATGTACTTATACTAACCCAGAGATTGCATCTGTTGGATTAACAGAAAAAGCAGCGAAGGAGGCAGGTTACGATATCAAAGTTGGTAAATTCCCTTTCTCTGCATCTGGTAAAGCTAGTGCAGCAGGAGCAAAAGATGGATTTATCAAAGTGATCTATGACGCTAAATATGGTGAATGGTTAGGTGCTCATATGATTGGAGCTAATGTAACTGAAATGATTGCAGAAGTTGTTGCAGCTAGAAAGTTAGAAACAACTGGTCATGAGATCATCAAAACAGTTCATCCTCACCCTACTATGTCTGAAGCAGTAATGGAAGCTACTGCAGCAGCTTACGACGAAGTGATACACATGTAATCCCAG
>JBELBA010000206.1:0-3575 GCA_042095635.1 Chitinophagales bacterium | reverse complement strand
CCGATCTATGGTGGTGTGAGTAGATATGATGGGATCTCTTTTAGAAACTACACCACTAAAGAAGGATTAATAAATAATAGACTTACTAAAGTATTTGAAAGTAATAGCGGAGATATCTGGATTACTACCTTATTTGGTCTTTCTAGAATAGAGTTCGATCAATTTAAGGACAAATATATCATCCAGAATATTGATAAGAAAGCTGGTCTAGTTAGTAATGCAGTATTCTGTATATCTCAAGTTAATGATTCTATTGTTTGGGTAGGTACAGCAAGAGGAATCAATAAGCTATTGATAAAAGAAGCTAAAGATCCTTATTATAAAAGAGAAGCGAAAGTTATTGAGTCTATTGATAACACTAAAGGGTTATTAAGTAATTCGGTCAATGATTTATTAGTAGATAATAATGGAGACGTTTGGTTGTCTTATATAGGAAGTGGAGTAAGTCGATATGATGTTGTAGATCAAAAATTTCATCATTTTGGAATAGAAGAAGGTTTGTCTTCTAATACTATTAATGATCTATTTTTAGATGAAGATGGAAATGTATGGTGTGCAAGTGGTAATGGAGTTAATGTAATTGTACCAAATCAAATAGGAGAGTATAAGATTTATAATACAACTCATATACCTGAGTTAAAGGATTTAAATGTTAGAGCCGTTGTGCAAGACTTTAACGGAGATATTTTACTTGGTGCTAATCAGTTGTTTAAACTGCATATTAAAGATCATTTCTTAACGGACGATCCAATTAGATTAACAAAAGTTATTGATAGAGATAATGGATTAAAAGAATACGCAATACAATCTTTTTGCCAGGATCATGAAAAGAATATTTGGATGGGTACATTCAATTTTGGTGCGATTAGATATAGCTATTCTGGTTTTCAGCACTTTGATGAAAGTTTCGGTTTTTCTAGTAATAGGATTCAATCTATTCTGGAAGATTCTAAAGATAGAGTTTGGGTAGGAACCAATGACCATATTAATATTCTTGAAACAGATGCTGATGATAATCTTAAGATAAGTGTATTGGATAAGGATCATTATGGTAATGAATTACCTAGGTCTTATAGATCAATATTTGAAGATTCTAGAGGTCATATTTGGCTGGGGTCTACAGAAGGTTTGTTAGAATATGTAGATGGTAAAATATATAAGTACACTACTAAAGATGGATTAAGCCATAACTATGTCTTAGATATATTTGAAGATTCTAGAGGTAATTTATGGTTTGCGACTTTTGGAGGTTTAAGTCTTTTAGAGCAAGAGTCTAGAATGGGTTATAACCGAAAGCACTTTAAAGTATATACTGTTAAAGATGGTTTGCCAAATAATCAAATAACTGCTATCGTTGAAGATAATGCAGGTAATATATTACTAGGAACAAAGAATGGATTAGTAAAATACGATGGTTATGTATTTAACAACCTTAACAAAGAATCTGGACTAATCAATAACTCTATCATATCTCTTAAGAAAGATAAAAAAGGTATGATATGGATTGTTACTATGGCTGGTATTAGTGTGTTTGATGATAATATTTTTAAAAACTTTAACACTAAAAATGGCTTAAATTCTGACACACCTTATTTACTAGAAATAGATGAATTAGGTCATGTTTGGGTAGGAACAAACAAAGGTTTAAATGAAATTATCTTTGATGATAGATATGATGTAAGCTATGTAAAACATTATGGTTTAAATGATGGAATTATCACTTCAGAATTTAATCAGGATGCTGTACATATAGATAGCAAAGGTGTTTTATGGTTTGGTACTCAGACTGGTATAGTCAAGTTTGATAGAAGCATGTATTGTGGTCATTCAGAAGCTCCAAAAGTAAAGATTGATCAAGTAAGAGTGTTCCTAAAGCAAGCAGAGTTACCTAAAGATCATAAATTCAATTATGATCAGAATCACATTACCTTTGATTTTGTAGGATTAAGTTTTTCTCATCCAGATAAGATTAGATATCAATTTATGCTAGAAGGTCTAGACAAAGATTGGTATCCTGTAACTATTGAAAATTTTGCTACTTGGTCTAATATCCCTAATGGTAAATATACCTTCTTATTAAGATCAATGAATCATAATGGTGTTTGGAATGATGACCCATTAAAATTTGCATTTAAAGTCATTCCGCCTTTCTGGAAAACCAATTGGTTTAAGATCTTATTAGTAGCCATTATAATTACCATCTTATATCTATTTATCAAATTTAGATTAAGAAGATTAGAGAAAGCTAGAGAGTTGTTACAACAAAAAGTATTAAAGCGAACACAAGCACTATATGCCAAGAATGAAGAGCTTGTTGTAGAGCAAGAAAGAACAAAAAAGATATTAGAAGACCTTAAGAATAGAGACAAGGATATTACAGATTCGCTTAACTACGCAAAAAGGATTCAGGAGGCGATTATGCCACCTGATGATGTTGTACAATCCATTTTACCTAAGTCTTTCGTATATTTTAAGCCTCAAGGTATTGTTAGTGGAGATTTTTATTGGATCCATGAAGAAGATGATGATTTATTTGTTACAGTAGTAGATTGTACCGGTCATGGAGTCCCAGGAGCCTTAATGTCTATCGTTGGTTTTGAACTATTGGTACAAGCTGTTAATATTAAAGGACTAAAAAAGCCAGCCGAGATTTTATTCGAAATGAATAAAGGGATTAGAAGTACATTAAGACAATCTGAAGATGAAGATTCTATAAAAGACGGAATGGATGTATCTCTAATTAGATTTAATAGAAAAAGTAATATTGTGGAGTACGCAGGTGCTTTTAATCCATTGTATTATGTGAGAGATAATCAGATGGAAGTGGTTAGAGGTAACAGATTTCCTATTGGGATATTTGATGGAAGTCAGATTAAGTGCTTCGACAATCATGAAATAGAGCATAAAGAAGGAGATGTATTCTATATCTTTTCTGATGGTTATGCAGATCAATTTGGAGGACCTAATAACAAGAAGTTTAAATATAAACCATTTAGGGATATGCTCTTAGATGTGTCATCTAAAAGCTTTTATGATCAGCAAAGAATTCTGCATGAAAGATTAGTTGATTGGAAGGGTCAAAACGAACAAATTGATGATATCTGTGTAATCGGTTTCTCTTTCTAAACCGCCTTGAGTAAAAATACGTACAGTTAAGCCTCATCTTTGATAGATAGGAATAATGAAAAAAAAAATTGCAATAATCATAGTAATGGTTAGCATTTCGCTTTATGGTCAAATGAATCGAGAAGACTCATTAATTAAAAAAATGAAAGTGAAATGGGAGAACTATACTGACTTTAATGTGCTTGTTCATGATTCGTTTCCAAACTTATACCTTATAGAAAATATTATTACACAAGAGAAATATGAAGATTTTCAGATTGTAGAATATGTAAATGGTGAATTTAAGTTTTATATATCTGAAACGATGAAGCTTAATATTGAAGGGATGCATTATATTCGAAGTATTAAATTTCTTAAGCTAGATTGTAATGATTTACCATTCCTTGAAGTAATTACTTCTACAAGAAAAGGACACGGTTCTTATTATCTGTATACTATTGAGAATCATA
>JBELBA010000205.1:0-3634 GCA_042095635.1 Chitinophagales bacterium | reverse complement strand
ATTTTTTACTTTACCTCCAGTATAACCTACACTAGTTGATTCTACGCCCTCTAATTGCTGAAATGTGGACTAATAGTTTGCCATGAGTCACCTCTATCATCAGACTTAAATAATACATTAGCTGCAAAATATAATCTGCTAGAATTATGAGGACTAATGATTAGTGGAGCATCCCAGTTCCATCTGTAAGCCTTTTCGTCTTTAGATTCTTTTGGTCTGATATTTACTTTCTCTCCAGTTGCTTTATTAAAACGAGCTAACCATCCATATTGAGATTGCGCATATACTATGTTAGGATCTTGAGGATCTACTTGAGATTCGAATCCATCTCCGCCTTTAGTGATAAACCAATCTGCATTTAAAATACCTGCTAAGTTA
Organism: Chitinophagales bacterium; assembly: GCA_042095635.1. Lineage (GTDB taxonomy): Bacteria > Bacteroidota > Bacteroidia > Chitinophagales > CAJXBJ01 > JBELBA01. Next base: position 3,256 of record JBELBA010000205.1, on the reverse strand, counting down.
TTAGTCTGCGAAGGACCACCTAAACTGAAGTTATCTTGTGTACCACCGTAAATATTATAATATGGTACATCGTTATCTACTGCTACTTTATAGAATTGTGTTACTGGTAAATTGGCTTTGAAAGACCAAAGCGCTCCTCCATCGTACGATTCATATAGTCCACCATCACATCCTACGATGTGGTGATCTTCATTTCTAGGATCAATCCAGATTACGTGATCATCTACATGCTTATTAGATCCACCATAAGAAGACCAAGTCTTACCATGATCGATAGATTGTGCAGCATAACTATCCATAACATATAGCTTCCCTTTTGTATGTGGATCGCAGAAGATCTCTTGGTAATAGTTACCACTTGTTTTCTTTCCACTTTGTTTAGCCCAACTAGCTCCTCCGTTAGTAGACATATATAATCCACCTTTCTTAGATTCTACAATTGCATAGATTAATTGATCATCATGGTAAGACAATGCTAAACCAATTCTTCCAAGGTCACCTGCAGGTAATCCTTTATTAATTTTCTTCCAGTCTTTACCACCATTGATACTTTTATATATAGCGGATTCTGGACCTCCACTGATGTAAGTGTATACATGTCTTCTTCTTTGATGTGCTGTCGCATAGATTACATCTGGGTTAGATCTATCGAAATGGATTTCATTGAACCCTGTATGTTCGCTTACATCTAAAATTTTGTCCCATGTAGCTCCTCCATCTATAGTTTCATAGATCCCTCTATCTCCACCTTCGCTCCATAATGGACCGTATGCAGCTACTAATACTCTCTGAGAGTTTCTAGGATCAACTTTAATCATTCCTATATGCTCAGAGTTTTTAAGTCCTACATTCTTCCATGAAGCACCACCATTTTCAGATTTATATAATCCGTCTCCATATGCAACTGATCTTTGGTTATTGTTCTCTCCAGAACCTACCCATATTACATTTGGATTATTAGGATCGATAGTAATACAACCAATAGAATAAGAACCTTCTCCATCGAATAATGGCTCAAAGCTTACGCCATTGTTTACCGTTTTCCATACACCACCAGCAGCAGATGCTACATAATATATAGCGGCATTATCTGGATGAACAGCGATATCCACTATTCTACCTGAAGTTAAAGCAGGACCAACCGATCTGTACTTTAAACCATTAATTACTTTTGAAAAATCTGGGCCTTTATCTTCTTCTTTCTTGTCTTTTGCCGAAAGCGAAAATGTAAGGCAAAGGGCTAATAGTAAGCTTAATCTTTGCATGTTTTATATTTTAATAAGAATGAACTTTAAAGATAAATCAAGTATCTGTGCCTTTCAAGATTAAAAGCTTAAAGATTATTAAAATGAAATGAGATGGACAATATTAGTGATGAGTGTTAATACATCTGATGAACTATGAACTACCCCTCTATTCGATCAACCAAGATCTTCATTTTCTTCTGAATGACTTTGAAGTGATGTTCGTCTTCTGGTGTAATTAGAGAAATAGCTGTACCAGGATTATCTGCTCTTCCGGTTCTTCCTATTCTGTGAATGTAATCTTTAGGTGATCTTGGTAATTCGTAATTGATTACAAATGGTAGAAATTCAATATCGATTCCACGGGCAATTAAGTCTGTTGCAACTAATACTTTTACTGTTCCATTCTTAAATTGCTTTAAAGCATCTGTTCTAGCTCCTTGGCTTTTATCGCCATGGATGGCCATTGCATTGATCTTAGCTTTAGTTAATTTTCTAACCACTACATCTGCTTGATGTTTGGAAGAACAGAACACCAAAACTTGATCCATTTCTTTTTCCATGATCAGCTTTCTAAGTAATGGTCCTTTCTTATCAGCATATACCGAATAAGCTATTTGATTAATCAAGGTAAGATCCGTTTCTTCTACATCAATCTGTATCACTAATGGACGATGCAAAATCATTTGATTCACTGCCTGTACATCTGTACTTAAGGTTGCAGAGAACAATAGGTTTTGTTTAGTCAAAGGCATCATCTTAAAGATGGTATTCATCTCGTCTTTAAAGCCCATGCTTAACATCTTGTCTGCTTCATCCAGTACCAAGTAATCTAAATCTTCAAAATGAACAGACTTTCTTTCCTTGATTTCTATTAATCTACCAGGAGTTGCTACAAGTACATTCACTCCCATCAAATTCTTTATTTGAGGATTAATAGAAACACCGCCATAAACCGCTTTAGTTTTTATAGGATGCTTCATCTTAGTTCCAAAAGATTCAAACACTTCTGCTACTTGCACCGCTAATTCTCTTGTTGGGACTAATACCAAAGCATTGATATGTCTATTATTTGTAGAAAGTCTTCCAACCAATTCATTTAAGATCGGCAGCACAAAACTAGCTGTTTTACCAGATCCTGTTTTGGCTACACCTAATATATCTCTACCTTCAATAATTGCAGGGATGGCTTGTTTCTGAATTGGATAAGCTTTGGTATATCCCAATTCTTTAACTGCAGATAGTAAATCGGAACGTAAACCTAAGGAATCGAATGAAGCTTTTTTCATCCTGCTAAGGTAGCAAGACTTGACTTATTTATGCAATGAAAAAAGTATACATATAGTTAAGCAGAATTATCTAATTTAACTTCGCTGATTCATTCATTTAACCGCTGATCTAAACTAATTACTTTACCTAATAAATCAGTTATAATAAGTTAGACATTCCAATTAGATTCACTAAAGGATAATTATTTTGGTCACGACAAGGATGTTTTGCGACAACGACGATTAATAAAAAAAAGAAATGAACAACTAAAAAATCAAGTGAATTTGTAACTTATTTTTATCCCTTTTGGTAAACTTTAGTTTGAAGACTTACAATCAAGATGTTATTTTGAAGAAAATAATCTTTTTCATATTCCTATTATGCATTTCAACAGGGCTATCTGCTCAGAGTGAGAAAGAAGCCAATAGCCCTAATCTAAAAGATTCTACTGGTATTTCTGATACTTCCAAAAAGCTGAATAGGAATACGTCAGATATTGATACACTGGAAACTATCGTTCAGGAAGATGAACCCAAAAAGAAAAAAAGAAAAAAGAAAAAAAAAGAAGTTGAATTAAAAATTAAGAATAACATTAAGAATAAGCCTACAGATTTCTTCTGTGAGGATTTAATAAGAAAAGATTCACTGCTTAGGAAAGAATTAAAATACTATATGAAGGTTCCAGTTCGTGAAATTAGAATATGGATACCTGTTGCAGCTCAACCTATAGATTATTATCAGGG
>JBELBA010000204.1:0-3594 GCA_042095635.1 Chitinophagales bacterium | reverse complement strand
GTAGTAATGCTTTGCTAAGAGTATGTGTGCACTTTGAAAATACGGATACTTATGTACCAGTTTTTCCAACTCTTTAGTATCTAAACTCCTCAAGGCTTTTAGATCTGTTAAATATTTGATTTCAAAAGAAAAACTCATTTGCTACATATTACGTCGAATTCGACGTAAAGATAATTAATTTTGTTAGCTACTTATGTACACTAAAACGTTGATAGTGAACTAAATCATTACCAGTTTACAGCAATCTTATTAAAGATGTCATTAATTAACTGATCATTGATGTCAGTGGTTAATTCTTCTTCATATTCACTTAAAATGCTTCCACCAGGGTAGGTCTGCGATCTACTAAATTTCTTAGTCCAAGAATTCTTCTCATTAATATTGTCTGTAAATTCTATCTCCACAATGATGGTTAATTGGTTTAATGCAGCAGTCTGAGAATTTGCTGCAACAGGTCTTTCATAGTAATCTAAAATAGCACCATTCACTTCCCAATCTCCACCACCATTAAGTAAATTAAGACTGGTTTGAGATAAGAATCGATCTCTTAGATTATCTGTAAAGTCTTGAGATAAGGTAGGGTTTACTAATTCCGCCTGGTTTTGAAAGAAGGCAATAGATATACTTTTAACTTCTGCTGGAATAGCGGCTCCTGTAAATGAATAGATCCCACATGAAGTGCATAACAAGACTATACCAATCATTATTATACTTCTAAAAGAAAACAGCACTTTATAAGTCGATATCATATTCCTTAATTTTTCTATAAAGTGTTCTTTCAGATATGCCTAGTTCTGTTGCAGCTTCTTTTCTTCTACCGTTATATTTTTCTAATGCTTTCTGGATCATTTTCTTTTCCATTTCAGCAATAGATAATATTTGTTCTTCGTAATCTGTATCTAATGTTGGTGGACTAGCAGGTGAACTCGTTACAGGATTAATAACACTAGGTGTTGCTTGCGGCAACATTAATGTATTTGGATCTGCAGGATCAACTTCTTTATCCCAATTCTGAATTAAGACTTCATCATTATTTGTAGTTGATGGGTTAATGTTTCCTGTAGATAATTTAACCACTACTTTCTTTAGATCACTAACATCTTTTTTAAGATCGAAAAGTACTCTGTATAATAACTCTCTTTCGTTAACACCCGTTATATCTTCGGAAGCTACAGTTGGCATACTTGAAGCTTCTTCTTCAATTGGTAAAGCCTGTATTAGCTGCTGAACATCAACGACTTTACTTTGAGATAATACAGAAAGCTGTTCTGCAATATGTTTTAATTGTCTCACATTACCAGGCCATCTATAATTGATTAAGATCTGCACTGCATCATCCATTAACTGAACTGGGCTAGTGTTATATTTTTCAGCGAAATCGGCACAGAATTTTCTAAATAGTAAATGAATATCCATTCCTCTTTCTCTTAAAGCTGGGATAGCGATCTGAATGGTATTTAATCTATAATAAAGATCTTCTCTAAATTTCCCTTTCTTCACTTGTTCTAATAATCCTTTATTAGACGCAGCGATTATTCTTACATCTGTCTTCTGAATAGCAGAAGAACCTACTTTAATAAATTCTCCAGACTCTAAGACTCTTAATAATCTAGCCTGTGTTTCTAAAGGCATTTCAGAAACTTCATCTAAGAAAATAGTACCACCATTAACCGATTCGAAATATCCTTTTCTAGTATCCTGAGCTCCAGTAAAGGCACCTTTTTCATGTCCAAATAATTCTGAAGAGATGGTTCCTTCTGGGATAGCACCGCAGTTAATAGAAATAAAAGGCTCATGCTTTCTTTTACCAGAATGGTGTATGATCTGAGAAAAGACCTCTTTACCAACACCACTTTCTCCGGATATTAAAACGGATAAATCTGTAGGCGCAACTTGCAATGCTGTATTCAAAGCATTGTTTAAAGCTGTGTTGTTTCCAACTATACCAAACCTTTGTTTTATACTTTGTAATTCCATATTAGTCTAATAATTCACCAAATAATGTTCCTGTAGATACCTTAGAGATCTTTACATTAACATAGATTCCTTTTGTATCAGAACTATAATGTTTTTTATCAAATACAACCGCTTTGTTTTCGTCATTTCTTCCAAATAAACGGTCTTTATCTTTTTTAGAATGACCTTCAATTAAGACTTGTACTGTCTTACCTATAAATGGCTCATTTCTTTCAATACTATGTAACTTTTGAAGATCAATCACTTCTTGTAATCTTCTTTTCTTCACATCTAAAGGAATATCATCTTCGTATTTCTTAGCAGCTAATGTTCCCGGTCTTTCAGAATAGAAGAAGTTATAACCTAAGTCATACTTCACATATTCCATGATCGATAAAGTGTCTTTATGCTCTTCTTCTGTTTCAGAACAGAAACCAGTGATGATATCGCATGAAATTGCACAACCAGGAATAATTCTTCTAATTGCATCTACTCTGTTGATATACCATTCTCTGTCGTAAGTTCTATTCATCTTTTTCAAGATTCTAGAGTTACCAGATTGTACAGGTAAATGAATATAGTTACAGATGTTATCGTATTTAGCTATAGTGTGCAATACTTCATCTGTAATATCTTTTGGATGAGAGGTAGAAAACCTTACTCTTAGATCTGGTGCAACTTTTGCAACCATTTCCATTAACTGAGCAAATGAAACTACTTCTTTGGTTTCAGGATTTTTCCATTTGTAAGAATCTACATTCTGTCCTAATAAAGTAACTTCTTTATATCCTCTGTCATGCATATTCTGTGCTTCTGCAACAACAGAAAAAGCGTCTCTTGATCTTTCTCTACCTCTTGTGAAAGGTACTACACAGAAAGAGCACATATTATCACAGCCTCTCATGATAGAAACAAAAGCACTAACTCCGTTTGTATCTAATCTTACTGGCTTAATCTCTTCGTAAGTTTCTTCTTTTGATAAGAATACATTTACCGCTTTTTGTCCAGTGGTTGTTTCGTCTATTAAGTTTGGAAGATCTCTGTAAGCATCAGGTCCTACTACCATGTCTACTAATTGCTCTTCCTCTAAAAGTTGTTCTTTCAATCTTTCAGCCATACATCCAAGGATACCAACTTTTTTATGTCTGTTTCCTTTTCCATGTTTTAATTTCTTTAGCTGGATAAGACGATGTCTTACAGTTTGTTCTGCTTTATCTCTAATAGAACAAGTGTTTAAGAATACCACATCCGCATCTTCCATTTTATCTGTTGTATCGTAATCTTCATCTGCTAAAATAGATGCAACAATTTCAGAATCATTGAAATTCATCTGACAACCATAAGTTTCGATATATACTTTTTTTGATGCTCCAGTACTCTCCATCATTATAGCGGTTCCTTGTAATGATTCATCCATCTTTTTATCTTCTGCAGGTATTCCTCTTTCACTCATGATTCGAAATTACGAAAAATAGAGTATTTATGCCATAATGGCAGAAGTAATTTAACACGCATCTTTATGCTTGCTCAAGGGAGGAGATGCTGAATTAGATAAATTGAATGCCCTGCCTTTGGGGAAGGGTTAAGGAAGGGTATTATGAAGTATACTGATAATCCTTTAATTTAGTAAGCAATGAA
>JBELBA010000203.1:0-3725 GCA_042095635.1 Chitinophagales bacterium | reverse complement strand
AAATATGGCAGATGAGTAAGCAAGCATATTAATTGAGCTTTTTTTTGTCTGTTTTTAGGTAGAATCAGTAAATATTTAGGATGATATTGATCATACTTTATGAATTAAAGTCTGTTTTTTTGATGAAGAAATTAGTTCTATTATAATTATGAAGGTGAATTCATTTAATCCAACTACACAAACAAGTTAGATTACAAACTATCAGATTTATCAAACTGGAGTAAGACCCTCATCCCCAGGGGGAAGGGAGTACGGCTTATAATTCTATATACATCAAATAATGAGGTCCTATTACTGGGACTTCATATTGTTCTCCTATAATTTTAAAGCCTTGTTTCTGATAAAAGCCAGTTGCAACAATTCTTGCATCACACCAAATTAGATCTACCCCATTTTGCTTAAGCTGTTCTTTTGCAAAATCAATAAGTAATTTACCTAATCCTTTTTTTCGATAATCTGGATGCGTACCCATAGCTCTTAATCGATACTGATTTGCAACATTGAATTGAGCTTTTGTTTCCACTAAAAAAGTACCACAACAAACAACATTTCCTTCATCTTTAACTACTACTTGATAAGTACTATCTATTTCGTCTGGCTCAATGATACATTCTTCTACAGTTAAATGAGGCCAAAGCACTAATTGACGTAGTTCTTGTAATTCGGATGTTGAAACGATTTCTACAGTGAGCATTATTTGATGATCTTAATTTCTGTTCTTCTATTTCTAGCTCTTCCTTCTGCTGTGTCGTTACTAGCAATCGGTAGATCAAAAGCATAACCTTTGTAAGAAAGTCTCTCTGCTACTATACCTTGTCTGATTAAATAATCATGTACTTCTTTAGCTCTTTTAGCTGAAAGCTCAGTATTGTATGCTTTGCTACCTATATTATCCGTATGACCACCAATCTCAATCTTTAGATTAGGATTAGCTTCTAACATCTTATATAGTACATTCAATTCTGCGTGCGATTCTTTCTTTAATTTAAAAGAACCTGTCTCATAGAAAGTATTCTTCATGATCGTAGTCTCTCCTACTGTTGTTTTAGATAAGGCTACATTAATTACATAGGGTTCATTCTCATCTGCGCCTTTTAAAGAAAAGTCTTCAGAATGGAATAAATAGCCCTGCTTATCTACAATAAAAGCGAAGTTTTTACCCAAAGGAAGAATAACCAAATACTCTCCATTAATTGCATCTGATTTAGCTATCGTATGTGTTTCTCCAGTTTCTCTATCAATTAGCTCTATATCTGTTCCTAAGCCTCTTTTATTCTTTCTATCAGTAATCTTACCTTTTACATAAATAACAGGCTTAGGCTTCATATCTTCAGGTATTTTAAACTTATATATATCTAAGTTACCAGGACTAAAACGCTCCGTTGCCATGTAAGCCCATTCTCCATCTGCCTCAATAAACAATTCGTATTCATTGCCTTTAGTATTAATAGGATGACCTAAGTTCTTAGGTGCAGACCAAACCTCATCTAAGTTTCTTCTAGACATAAAGTAATCTGTACCTCCCATTCCTAAATGATAGTCTGAAGAAAAATATAAGGTTCTTCCATCTGGATGAATAAATGGAGAAAACTCATTACCGGGTGTATTAATAGCATCACCTGCATTAACAGGAACATTCCATTTACCATCTTTAAAGACTGAATACCATATATCTTTACCACCTTTGCCTCCAGGTCTTGCAGAAGTGAAATACAAACGCATTCCATCTGAAGACATACTTGCCTGTGCATCCCAAGCAGGTCCATTTACTGTCGGTCCTAAATTCATGGGTTTTCCCCATTGATCTCCAACTCTTGGGGCATAGAAAATATCACAAGATCCGTAAGTAACTCTGTCATTTGGGTTATCTGAACATTTTGTAAAAAACATATTCTTACCATCTGAGGTAATACTTGCAGCTCCTTCATTTCCATCTGTATTAATTGGCGCTCCTACAGCCTTTGCAGGAAACCATAATCCTTGCTCATTGGTCTGTGTATAATAGAAGTCTTCTTGGTGTTGTCCTTTACCTCTTGGTAATCTTTTAGTAAATACAAATAAAGAACCATCTGCTTTCATTGATGGAAAATACTCGTGATGCTGACTATTTACTGCTGCACCTAAAGAAACTGGATCAAAAGGTACTGGATGCTTCTTAGCTTCAATGATAAATAAAGCCATACCTCTGTATCTTGTTCCTTTCTCTTTATGATTAAAATGGACATTTGGCTTAGCCAATAAAGTATTAAAATGTTCTATGGCTAATTCATATTGCTCTTGCATAAAAGCCATTTCTCCAGCCTTGAAGTGTATCTTAGATTTCGTCTCCAAATCCTTAGCTAATAAGTAATTATATTGCTCATAAGCAGTTTTATAATCTCTGGTCTTCTCTGCATGTTGTGCTAAATACTTTCTAGCTTTAATATGATTAGGGTCATAAACGATTGTAGACTTTAATTCATTTAAAGCTTCAGCGTTCTGACCTTTACTCATTAGTTTCTCAAACTTAGAAAATGCTTTCTCTGCCTTTTTAACCTGAGCTTGAAGCCCTAATGAAGAAATTAATAGAAGTATTGCAAGAATATATTTTAACATGCACAATTGTTTTTAGAAAAGACTAATTCATTCTTATCATCACCATCTATATTGTATTGAATAGACAGCTTATCATTATTTATATGTAATGTTTGACTGTTAGTTAACGCTTCTAGGAATCTATTTTCTAACACATTGTCTAAAGAATCGACACTTGCCATTTTAGTACAAGCTAATTCTTTTACTTCAAAGCCATTACTCACTTTATATGTTCCTCCACAATCATTAACAATAGAATTAACTGTAATCTCTCCACTTTCATTAAAGCTTATTACAATTAGTTGATGACGAGCAGTATCAATTTCTTGTTCACCAGTTTCTTTATTATCGAAAGATTCAAATATCCAGAAACCTGTACTCAATTGCTCATTAGTCTTATTACAAGACAACATCGTAAAGGCAATAAGAACAATTAACAGCTGGCGCATATTATGGGATATTCATGTATTTATGGGTCTGCAAGGAAATTTGCCATTGCGGATGTTCCTTGATATAATCTACAATCTTTGGCATCATCATATAAGACTTATTCCATTCTGGCTGCATGTACAACTTGCAATCCTTAGATACTTTAGCAGCAAACTCTTCAGCCCATTTAAAATCAGATTGATTATAAATGACCACTTTTAATTCCTGCGCTTTAAGTAAGTTCTCTTCTAAAGGTTTTTTTGCTTTTTTAGGAGAAAGACAAATCCATTCCCAATCTCCACTAAAAGGATATGCACCTGATGTTTCTACATGTCTTTGAATGCCTTCTTTTGCTAATGCATCTGTTAGTGGCTGCATATTAAACATGAAACTTTCCCCTCCAGTAACAACAGCAATCTTCATCTTGTGAGCTGCTACTTTTTTCGCAATTTGCTCTACATCTACCAAAGGATATGCATTTGCATCCCAAGAATCTTTCACATCGCACCAATGACAACCTACATTACAACCAGCCGTTCTAATAAAGTAACTTGCTACACCAGTATGGTAACCTTCACCTTGTATGGTATAAAACGACTCCATTAAAGGCAATTGAGAACCATCAAGTTCTGTAGCCTTTTTATTATTAATCGATATGAGTGCCTTTGTTAATCTCATTTACTTATTATCCAGAGCATTTCGAAGGCTTGCTGCTTTAAAGG
>JBELBA010000202.1:0-3693 GCA_042095635.1 Chitinophagales bacterium | reverse complement strand
ACAACAACAACAACAACAACAACAACAACAACAACAAAAATAAAAATACTGGAAGACCTGAAAGAAAGGAAAGACCAGAAAGAGAAAATAATAAGAACAATGATAAATATGCGGAGCGAAATAAAAGAAATGAGCTCTTAGCAAAATTAGATGGTATCATTTCTAGTGAAGGTGTTTTAGAGCAAATGCCTGATGGATATGGATTCTTAAGATCGTCAGACTATAACTATTTAAGTTCACCTGATGATGTTTATGTTTCTCCTAATCAAATCAAATTGTTTGGATTAAAATCTGGAGATACAATTAAAGGAACAGTTAGACCTCCTAAAGAAGGTGAAAAATACTTTGCTTTAATCAAAGTTGACATCATCAATGGTAAGACACCAGAGGAAATAAGAAATAGAGTTCCTTTTGATTATTTAACTCCTTTATTCCCAGACAAAAGATTAAATCTTTCTGATGATGATGCAGGTAATTACTCTGCAAGAATGATTGATTTATTTGCACCTATCGGTAAAGGACAAAGAGGATTAATCGTAGCACAGCCTAAAACTGGTAAAACAGTTCTATTAAAGAATGTAGCTAACGCAATTGTAAAAAACAACCCAGAGGTTTATCTAATGATTTTATTGATTGATGAGCGTCCAGAGGAAGTTACAGATATGTCTAGAAGTGTTGATGCTGAAGTTATCGCTTCTACGTTTGACGAACCAGCAGACAGACATGTTAAAGTATCTAATATCTGTTTACAGAAAGCAAAAAGATTAGTTGAGTGTGGTCATGATGTAGTAATCTTATTAGACTCTATTACAAGGCTTGCAAGAGCATATAACACGGTTTCTCCATCATCTGGTAAGGTTTTATCTGGAGGTGTTGAAGCAAACGCTTTACATAAGCCAAAACAATTCTTTGGTGCAGCTAGAAACATTGAAGGTGGTGGTTCATTAACAATTGTTGCTACAGCATTAACAGAGACTGGATCTAAGATGGACGAAGTAATCTTCGAAGAATTTAAAGGTACCGGTAATATGGAATTACAGTTAGATAGAAAACTAGCTAACAGAAGAATCTACCCTGCCATTGACGTTGTTCAATCTGGTACAAGAAGAGAAGATTTATTGTTAGATAAAGATGTGCTATCGAAAACATTTATTTTAAGAAATCACATTAGTGACATGAATTCTGAAGAAGCAATGCAGTTCTTGTTACAAAATATGAGAGGAACTAAGAGCAATGAAGAATTCTTGTTCTCAATGAATAGTTAATATTAATTGCGCAAAGTTTTAACTAATTGAATATTTTATTTAACTTTGTCGCCCGTTATAAAATTAAGGTAAGATGAAAAGAACATTTCAACCATCGGTAAGAAAGAGAAAGAATAAGCACGGTTTTAGAAGCAAAATGGCTAATGCAGCTGGGCGTAACTTAATCAACAGAAGAAGAGCAAAAGGTAGGAAGAAACTTACAGTTTCTGACGAAAAAAAATTAAAATAAGCTTTTTAAAGTAAGTATAGCAATGGCCTATACATTTACTAAAAAAGAGCGTTTAACGAATAAGATCCTTCTGGAAAAAATATTTTCAGAAGGATCTTCTTTTTCTATTCCTCCTTATAGAGTAGTCTACACAGATGTAGAACTTAAGGATAGTATCTATCCCGCCCAATTTGCTGTAAGCGTTCCTAAGAAACGGTTTAAGCTTGCTCCTGATCGCAACAAAGTTAAGCGAAGAACCAAAGAAGCATATAGATTGTTGAAAGCTCCGTTGTACGAGCATTTAACAAAAAATAACCTCCAAATCGGCATTTTCTTTATATATTTAGATAATAAGATATTATCCTTTGATGAGATAAAATCTTCAATGAAAAATTGTATCGAAAAGTTAATCAATTCGTAATAGCTACATTTAAGCCACATTAAACACTGCATTAGCAATGAGATTTATTAGAAGGACCTTTATCTCTTTAGCATTTATTGCTTCCCTTTTTATTTTATTCAGTTTTAGTAGTCAATTTGAGATGTCTAAACATCTTGAAATCTTTGTATCTGTATTTAAAAAACTGAATGCAGAATATGTTGATGAAGTAGATTCTGGAGAATTAATGAGAGTAGGTATTGATGCCATGCTTAAATCATTAGATCCTTATACGGTCTATTATTCTGAAAGTGAGATAGAAGACTATAAAACTTCAATTTCTGGAGAGTATGGAGGAATAGGTTCTTTAATTAGATCTGATAGTAATTACGTTATAGTTACCGAACCTTATGAAAATTCACCTGCTGCAAAAGCTGGCTTAATTGCAGGAGACAAAATCATTTCTGTTGATGGACAATCTGTCAGAGGTAAAAATGCTGGAGATTTAAGCAAACTACTAAAAGGAACTCCAGGAACAGAAATCAAATTGGTCATAGATAGACCTTATGTTGGTGAAATTAATATTGAATTAACAAGAGAAAAAATTAAACTTAAAAGTGTTCCTTATAGCGATGTTAGAGAAGATGGAATCGCTTATATCAAACTAACTAGGTTTACTAAGAAATGCGGACAGGAAGTAAAAGAAGCCTACACAGCACTTGCTGAATCAAATGAAATTAAAGGTATTGTATTAGACTTGAGAGGCAATCCTGGAGGACTATTAAATGAAGCTGTTAACGTTACTAATACTTTCATTGCAAAAAGTGAAGAAGTAGTATATACACAGGGAAGAGATATAGAAACTAGAAAATCATATAAGACTAAATTAGATGCAGCCAATGACTCTACTCCATTAGTAGTATTAATTAATAGAAATAGTGCTTCAGCTTCAGAGATTGTATCTGGAACCATTCAGGATCTGGATAGAGGATTAGTAGTTGGTGAAAGATCTTATGGCAAAGGATTAGTACAAACAACTAGACCATTGGTATTTAATACGCAAATCAAGTTTACTACAGCTAAATATTACATTCCTAGTGGTAGATGTATTCAAGAATTAGATTACGCTCACAGAGACAAAAAAGGAAAAGCTATAAAAGTGGCAGATTCTTTAAGAACACAGTTTACTACTAAAAATGGAAGAATTGTTTATGATGGTAGAGGTGTAATGCCAGATTTTATTGCATCTGATAGTAACTTAAATAATATCTCAATTGCATTATTAAGGAAGAACATCATCTTCGACTTTGTAACACTTTTTAGAAGTAAAAACGACAGCATTGCTTCCGCTAAATCATTTGAAGTAAATGATGCATTGTTCAATGATTTTAAAGCTTTCATAGTTGGCAAAGATTATAGTTATGAAACTAAAACTGAAAAGATCTTAGCTAAGCTAGAGAAGAATACAAAAGTAGAATCTTATTATACAGCCTTAGAAGAAGAACTTAGGTCTTTACATGACAAATTGAATTTAGATAAGGCCAATGATGTAGATAAATTTCAGGCAGAGATTAAACAGTTAATTAAGTCTGAAATATTAACTAGATACTACTTCCAAAAAGGAAAAATAATTGCAGGTTTAAGTAATGATAATTACCTAGAAGAAGCTATTCGTTTAATTAAGGACGAAGACGCGTATAATGCTTTATTTAAAGTAGATACAATTGGAGTTTATTAATGCCTAGCATTCTTCATATCGAATCTGCAACACCAATTTGTTCTGTTGCGCTTTCTAAAGGTGATCAATTAATCGATTTAAAAGAGATTGACAAATTTAATAG
>JBELBA010000201.1:0-3685 GCA_042095635.1 Chitinophagales bacterium | reverse complement strand
AGTTTGAATTTGATACAGAGGATAATAGGTTAATGATTATTGAGTCTAACTCTCCAATTGTTACACCAGCTAGATATAGAAATAAGTTTGGACAATTAGAAGAGCATTCTCCTTTCTGTGAAAGAGATATTAGAAAACCTCAGAATTTAGAAACAAACAATGTAAGAGGAGAACATAAAGTAATGATTAAGAAGTTTAACTATTTATATCCTTACACTTATGATTCTCATCCATTCGATGCTATTGGTTGGGATGGTTTCTTATTCCCATATGCGTTCAATATTTCAAATTTTGAACCAATTACAGGAAGAGTTCATCAACCACCTCCGGTACATCAAACATTTGAAGCAAGAAACTTTGTAATATGTTCTTTCGTTCCTAGATTATATGATTATCATCCAGATTCAATACCTGCACCATATCATCATTCTAATGTAGATTCTGATGAAGTGTTATACTATGTAGATGGAGACTTTATGTCTAGAAATCATGTAGAAAAGGGAATGTTTACATTGCATCCTATGGGAATCCCTCATGGACCACACCCAGGAGCTGCAGAACGTTCTATTGGTAAAAAAGGAACAGAAGAGTTAGCCGTAATGATAGATCCATTCTATCCATTACAATTAACAGAAGATGCATTAAAAGTATCTGATGAGACTTATTACAAGTCTTGGCATTATTAAGTAAATAAAATCAGCACTTCGACAAGTTCGATATGTCATTAATTAAACAAAAAAAATAGAATTATGGGTGATGCTAAAACATTTGACAAGAGTAGTTTAGAGTTGGAAAAGTTGTTTCCACAGGCAGATGATTTTTTACCATTAAATGGTACTGATTATATTGAATTATATGTAGGGAATGCTAAACAAGCAGCTCACTTTTATAAATCAGCATTTGGATTTCAATCTTTTGCTTATTCGGGATTAGAAACAGGAAATAAAGAGACTACATCCTATGTAGTTACACAAGATAAAATCAAAATTATTTTAACATCTCCCATGACCAAAGGTGGTCCAATCAATGAACACTTAGAAAAGCATGGTGATGGTGTTAAAGTTGTAGCACTTTGGGTAGATGATGCAACATACTCTTATAACGAAACTGTTAAAAGAGGAGCAAAGCCATTTATGGAGCCAACCAAATCAACAGATGAGCATGGTGAAATAATTAAATCAGGAATTCATACATACGGTGAGACGATTCACATGTTTGTTGAAAGAAGAAACTATAATGGAGTATTCTTGCCAGGATTTAAAGCGTGGAAAAGTGATTATAATCCAGAACCAACAGGTCTTAAGTTTATAGATCATATGGTAGGAAATGTTGGATGGGGAGAAATGAACAAATGGGTTGATTTCTATGCTAACGTTATGGGATTCGCTCAATTAATGTCTTTCGATGATAAAGATATTTCTACTGAATATACTGCCCTGATGTCTAAGGTAATGACAAATGGTAACGGTAGAATCAAGTTCCCAATTAATGAGCCAGCAGAAGGAAAAAGAAAATCTCAGGTTGAAGAGTATTTAGATTTCTATAATGGTCCTGGTGTGCAGCATATCGCAGTTAATACTGATAATATCATTGAGACTGTTACTAAGCTTAAGGCAAATGGAGTAGAGTTCTTAATTGTTCCTGATAACTATTACGATACGGTATTAGATAGAGTAGGTGAAATTGATGAGGATTTAGCTCCATTGAAAGAATTAGGAATCTTAATCGATAGAGATGAAGAAGGATATTTATTGCAGTTGTTTACTAAACCTGTAGCAGATAGACCAACATTATTCTTTGAAATAATTCAAAGAAAAGGAGCACAGTCTTTCGGTAAAGGTAACTTCAAAGCTTTATTTGAAGCTATCGAAAGAGAACAAGAGAATAGAGGAACACTTTAATTAGCCTTTATACGGCCTTTGGGTAACTTTTCTAATGGGGAAGGAATAAATTATTAAAAAGCTCAAGCAAACTGTTTGGGCTTTTTTTGTTTAATGTCTGTCAATCGCAGTAAAAGTAAATTATTCACAAAATATATAATGTTTAAAAAGTTATCTGTCTGTTTAATGCTAATTAATTAACTTTAGAAAAAATTAGAATTATGCCTCATATAGTTATAGAAGCTAACAAGTCATTAATTAAATACATAGACCCAAAGGAATTAGTAGATAATATACATCAAGCTGCGATGGATACTAAATTATTTGATAAAAGCCCTGGAGGGGTTAAAGTAAGATTAAACACATATAAATATTGGAATAATGCAGACGAGCAAAGTGATTTTGTTCATGTATTTGCCAATATTATGGAAGGAAGAACAGATAAGCAAAAAGAAAAGTTGTCTAGAGGTATTACAGAAGCTATTCATTTATTATGTCCTGATGTTGAGATTATTTCAACTCAAGTGATAGACATTCATAAAGCAAGTTATACCAATAAAGATATGGTAAAGTAATTGATAAGGCGAATAGAAATATTCGCCTTTTTTATTTCTTCTCGCTAAGCCAAAACCATCCAATAACAGGTCCTATTACTAGTATTAAGTATATGCAGATGTAATCATGAATGTAGAAAGGATAAAGGCTTTTCCATTATGGAAGGGGAAGGAATATACTTATAGTCTATAACTCACTAATATATTTAATCAGCTCTTCAGCTAATGCTTTTTTTAGTTTGTTAGCTTTAAGCATTTCACGAGGCTCCATTTCGTATTCCGCTTTGTATAAATGAGTTATCATTAAATCCTCGTACTCACTGTTTTCATCAATCATTTTCATCAATTCATCCGTTCTAGAGAAGTTCTCTTTTTCAAATTCTTCTTGATAGCTTCTTAGCACTCTTACCCATCCATCACTCTCGTATTCTAGTAAATGACTCACTAGTTTCTGAATCGCTGACTTTACTTTTTCTTCTGTTCTTATTTCTCCTAACATGCTATGATTATTTGAGTTCAAAGTTAGAATAAATATTAGTAATTGTTTGGTCATTCTATCACTTCCTCATAATTCATTATATTTATAATTAATGAGGAGATTCATCAATAGCATATCCATCACATTACTTTTGATATGGGGTTTTAGTGCATTTTCACAAGAAGTGAATTTTGGTGCTAATGTAACTGCAGGATGTGCTCCTCTAATTGTTACTTTTACTGACTCTACAGATGATGTAGCGCTAAGGGAGTGGAAGTTTGGAAATGGAAATTCATCTGCAAGTACAGTTAATACACCTGTATCTGCTATATATAGCGATCCAGGTACTTATGAAGTAACCTTAATTGTAAACGGCGATGATTCTGCAAAAATAGAAGTAGTTGTTTTTGAAAATCCAACAGCAACATTTAATGTGCCTAGCCAGGTGGGCTGTCCTCCGTTTCAAGTTCAGTTCTCAGATCAATCTACGGGGTCAAGTACAATCATTTCTTGGAAATGGGATTTTGGTGATGGTAGAACGTCTTCCGAGCAAAATCCTTCTCATACTTATCAAATAACCGGGGAGAATGATGTTTTGTTAACTGCAACTGATGAAAATGGTTGTTTCGATACCACAAGAGTTAATAATTATATAGAAGTCTCTGCAGCTCCAAATGCCAATTTTACGGCCGATAATAATGTAGCATGTACACCACCTTTAAGCGTTGATTATACTAATCTATCTACTGGAGATGGAACATTAACTTATGAGT
>JBELBA010000200.1:0-3765 GCA_042095635.1 Chitinophagales bacterium | reverse complement strand
TCAATAATGAATGGAAACAAACCTAAATAAAAAAGGAATTTAAAATCTAATATACGGGTGCATTTTTTGGATCGTTTTTAGGTAAACTAAAATGAATAGAAAATAAAAATTTGTAACTTCAACTTTATGTCTTTATTTGAAAAATATCCAATCAAATTATCTAACTCTTTAACAAGAGAAAAGGAAGATTTCAAGCCTATCAATGCACCATTCGTTGGCATTTACGTTTGTGGTCCTACCGTATACGGAGATCCACATTTAGGTCATGCAAGACCCTACGTTACATTTGATATCATTAAGAGATACTTCAGTCATTTAGGATTAAAAGTAAGATATGTAAGAAACATCACTGATGTAGGACATCTAGTAAATGACGGTGATGAAGGAGAGGATAAAATCGCTAAAAAGGCAAAATTGGAGCAATTAGAGCCAATGGAAATTGTACAAGAATATACCTTGTCATTCCATAAAGCTATGAATGATTTAAATAATCTTCCGCCAGACATCGAACCAACTGCATCAGGGCATATTATGGAGCAGATCGAAATTGTAGAGCAGATCATGGAAAATGGTTTTGCATACGAGTCTAATGGTTCTGTTTATTTCGATGTAAAGAAATATAACGAGTCTCATCATTATGGAACCCTTTCTGGTAGAAATATTGAAGACATGATTGATGGTGCAGGTGCTAGAGATTTGGATGGTGTTTCGGATAAAAGAAATGGCGTAGACTTCGCTCTTTGGAAGAAAGCAGAACCCGAGCACATCATGAGATGGAAATCTCCATGGGGTATTGGTTTCCCAGGATGGCATATTGAGTGTACTGCAATGAGCACTAAGTACCTAGGAGAAACATTTGATATACATGGTGGAGGAATGGATTTAAAATTCCCTCATCACGAAGCTGAGATTGCACAATCTAAAGCATCTTGTGGTGTAAGCCCAGCTAATTACTGGATGCACAATAATATGATTACGATTAACGGACAAAAGATGGGTAAATCCTTAGGGAACTTTATCAATCTTAATCAGTTCTTTAATGGAACGCATGAATTATTAGACCAAGCTTATTCGCCAATGACCGTAAGGTTTTTCATGATGCAATCGCATTATGGAAGTCCGGTAGATTTCTCTAATGTTGGACTGAAAGCAGCGGAGAAAGGCTATAAGAAGTTAATGAATAGCTTAGCGGTATTAAATCAGTTAACTTACAAGGAAGGACAAATAGATGAGGCTTTAGATACGCAGATCAATAAATTGATTGATGAGTTGTACTTATTTATGAGTGATGACTTTAATACACCAAAGACTTTATCCAACTTATTTGATTTATCATCAAAGATTAACTCCTTTCATGACAAAAAGTTAGATATCTCCAAAATATCTAAAGAAACATTTAAAAGTTTGCAAATCGAGTTTAATGGATTTATCTTAGATGTATTAGGCTTAAGTCTTGAAAAACAAAACGATAATGATCAATTAAACACTGCAGTAGACTTGTTAATAGAACTTAGAAATAAAGCTAAGTCCGATAAGAATTACCAATTAGCAGACGAAATAAGAGATCAATTAGCAGCGGGGGGTATCCAATTGAAAGACGGTAAAGACGGTACAACTTTTAGCTTATCTTAAAACAAACAAAAACAGAATTATTAATTAAAACTTTAGAATTGTGAGAAAATTATTTGTAGCATTATTTACAGGATTAGTTAGTTTCAGTGCAGTTGCACAGGAGGCAGAGCAAAAAGATGTTGTAGAGGAAAAGAAGATTACTAATATGGAAGGTTCTACTTTAGAATTTACTGTATTAATGGATGTAGACAATACACCAGTTGCTAATCAAAACAGAACAGGTACCTGTTGGTCTTTTTCAACCTTATCTTTTTTCGAGTCTGAAATCTTAAGAACTTCTGGTAAAGAGGTTAATTTATCTGAAATGTGGATCGTAAGACATACCTATGAAGAGAAAGCAAAACAATATGTTAGATATAATGGTAAACATAACTTCTCTCAAGGAGGTGCTTTCCATGATGTAACAAATATGGCAAGAAACTATGGTATGGTTCCAGAGTCTGAGTACACTGGTCTTAACTATGGAGAAGAAAAACATATCCACTCTGAGTTAGCTACAGTATTAAGCGCTTATTTAGATGGTGTTATTAAAAATAAAAACGGTCACTTATCTACTAAGTGGTTCGAAGGTTTTCAAGGAATCTTAGATGCATATTTAGGAACAAGACCAGAATCATTTGAAGTAGATGGTAAAAAATATACACCAGAAACTTATATGACTGAATACTTAAAGTTTGATCCAGATAGTTATGTAGGAATTTCTTCTTACACGCATCACGATTACTACAAGCCATTTATCATTGAAGTAGAAGATAACTGGTCTAACGATGAGGTAATCAATTTACCATTAGATGAGTACATGGGAGTAATGGAATCTTCTTTAATGGCTGGTTATTCTTTCGCATGGGCATCTGATGTTTCTGAAAAAGGATTTCAATTTAAAAGAGGTTTAGCTTCTTACCCTAACAAGGGTGGTTCTTTCGATGCTATGGCATGGAGAAAGTTATCTAATGCTAATAAAGATTCAATCTTCGGAAACGTAATTGAAGAAGAGATAGTAACTGCAGAAAGAAGACAAACAATGTATGATAATTATGAAACAACTGATGACCACGGTATGCATGCAGTAGGATTAGTACAAGATCAACATGGAAAGAAATACTGGACAATCAAGAATTCTTGGGGAACTGAGTCTAACGACTGTGATGGTTACTTCTATGCTTCTGAAGCATTTGTTAGAGCTAAAACAATGGATATTTTAATCCATAAAGATGCTTTACCAAAAGACATGAAAAAGAAATTAGGAATTAAATAGATCCTATTCTTTATAAATTAAAAAAGCCTCTCGATTATCGAGAGGCTTTTTTTTTACAAACTATATAATAAAAATATACTTGTCTAATCGACAGTATCCATTAATGCTTCTTCTATTTGCTCCATTGTTAAGTCTTCTTGGATTCCTTGAATTAGTGCATCTTGCTTGCTAATGAAGAAGTTATTTCCACCTTCTACTTCTAAATTGAAGATAGATTTCTGAACTTCAGATCTTCCTATATATTTTAGCCTTAAATGACCATTAAGAGATTTGATGCTACAACCCATCAGTAGGTCTTTAGCTTCCATTAATGTATCATCATCTAAAGTAAAGATTGATTTAGGAGTTACTTCAATGGTTCCTTTATTAGTAGATAAAGTAACTATGCTATCGCTAATATTTTTCTGAATAGCTTTTACCTTTTTAGTTTCTGGCTTATCTGTGTTATTATTAAGACTAATTACTTCGTCTCCAACTTCTAGACTTTTAATACATCTATATCCCGTTGGTGTAAAAACCAAAGTGTCTCCTGTTAATACTGATTTGTTCAAAGTCGTCTTCATTAGATTGTTTTTTGTTGAGTGATGAGCTAAAATATAAAGTGTATTTGGATGCTTTTTATAGATTCATGTCATTGGTCTTATCTATAGAATAAGTGGTAGGAAAATAGAATTATGTGGTTTTTTTTAAATCAAGGGTAGGGTGTTTCGATTTTCAAACGGTTTAGAGTTGTTTTTAATTTTAACCAAAATAAATTTTTTATGAAAAATGCAATTTTAAGTGCTATCGTTTTAGGAGCTATGTCTCTAACATCATGTGATAGTAATGAGATGGATTTAAACACAGCTGCAAGTCCAATTGAAGAAGCAACAGCTTCT
>JBELBA010000199.1:0-3779 GCA_042095635.1 Chitinophagales bacterium | reverse complement strand
TTAGATTTGAAAACATTATTTCAGACCTAGATCTGCTATCATCCATATCAATAATGCTACCTCAAGGAAATAACTTGATTTCAGGTATTTATTACTTTATGTTTAAGCGTCTAGCATGGGAAGATATTAATATTGCTGAAGTAATTTCTACAACGAATGAATTTACAATTGTTATAGAAGATAGGGATATCGACAGAGCTTTTTCTGTGATTCAGAAAATGAAGTATTAATTATTGAGCATTTCTTACAATCCTAAAACCTTCTAAGACGCTCTTCTCATTTTCTGTAGCCATCTGTCTATTAGAGGGTCTTGAGTATCTAACTGGAAACAAGGCTCCTCCACCTCGCTGTGCTCTTCCACGACCATCTTCAGGACCAATAGGGTTTTTATGTATTCCTCCATCACTGAGGTAATAATCTTTGAAGTAGTAATCATAACACCATTCTGAAACATTTCCTATCATATCATAGATACCTAGTTCATTTGGCTTCTTTAATCCTACTCTATGTACTTTATAATCTGAGTTTTCTTTTACCCAACCATAGTCTAATCCGTCGTTTCCTCCCGAAAATTTATACCCTTTAGATTTTCTTCCTCCTCTTGCAGCAAATTCCCACTCTGCTTCTGTAGGCAACCTATAACCATCTGCAGACTGATTAAAAGTCACAGTAGTATCAATAATTTTATAACAAGACTTAAATCCTTCTTTTTGACTAAGCCAATTACAATACTTAATGGCATCTAACCAAGCGATACAAGCAACAGGTGCTTTCGGTTCTAAAGCAGTTGTACTCCAATTTGCTCCATACTCCTGGATAATTCTTTGACCATTCCAAGTATATGCCCAACCATCTTTATCTGCTCTTGTTTCATACGACGTAACATCGATAAATTGTCGAAACATCTCTACAGTTACTTCAAACCTTCCTATATAAAAGGAGTTTAATTGAACTTTATGTTTAAATTCATCTCTATCTCCATCTCCAAATATATCACCCATCTGAAAAGAACCGCCTTCGACATATACCATGTTGTGACGTTTTAATAGCTTATCATGTTCTTTTGTAGATGCAATTTTTGCAAGTAAATTAATCTGAATGAATTCTTTTTGATTCTTTACATTAACTTCTTTCTGCTCTTTGTAATAACCATCTAATGTAACAGCAGATATGATGTGTATTCCTTTTGTAATAATAATTTGCTTCTTTAAGCCTTTAGAAATCTTGGCAACTTGTTTACCATCGACCCTTAAAAAACAATCCAAATCTGAAGTAACAATTAAAAAATAATCTGACTGAGCGTAAGTGTTAAAAAACCATGCAGTGATTATCAATAATATGTAGTTTTTTAAAGGTGTCATTTTCTCAATTTCAGCGCAAAGGTCGTAATAATTATAGTCCGTTACAATGAATCGTATTAAAAAAAATCATAAAGTATAAAGAAAAGATATAAAGACATTAATCTAGAATAAACCTAATTGCTCTTTATCCTCATCTTCATCCTCTTTGTCCTCTTCAGACTTCACATCAAACTCTATCGTAGTTCCAACTTTTACACCATCAGATTTAGACTTCTTTGTGTCTACATCTTCTAAATTTGGCTTTTCTGTAATTGATTCTTCAACATCCTCTGTATTTTTTTCAATTGCAAGCTCTTCTTCCGGCTCTTCCACTTCAATTACTTCAAAAGCACTTACTCTATAAAATAAACCAAACTTATTGCCTAATACTTTCCAGCCTTTAACATCAATCAATTCTGAAAGATTAACTTCAGTTGAATTTTTATCTCCACCTTTCTTCTTGATAAAGTTATACTTAATAATAGGTGCAGCATTAGTGGTGGCAACTAATAATTTAGATCCCCATCCTTCTCCAATAAATTTATTTCTAATATTAGTCGTCTTTGTTTCAATCTGAAAACGCTTGACATAATAACCTTTTTTATCCCCATCATAATGCACTGCAGATACAACTGTATCTTCTCTTAATTTATGGATAGCAACAATCTCACTGCATTTATATCTATTAGATAGATCGAATGGTGTTAACTCATAAGATCCATCATCATAAATAGCTAATATTAAATCATCGGTATTAAAAGAACCTAGATACTTACCTCTCTTGTCAATGTTTAATCTACCAATCGTCTCATCTAACCATAAATCTCTTCCTCCCAATGTTGAAGTACCTTTAGATTTTTGACTTACTTTTTTAACTAGCAATTTCGATAGCATGTTACCTTGAGAACTTCTTCCTTTAACAGCTAATTCTGCTATATCATATTCGAAACTTAACTTTTTAGCTTTAGCTTTAGCATCCAAAACAATATTTAAAACTTCTGATTCTGCATTAGGATTGTGTGAGAAATACATCAATTTAGAACCAGGTGTTCCTTTAGTCATATTGTATTCCTTATCTCTTGTAATAGAACTTACATTAAACCTTTTAACATAAGTCTTACCAATTTTCCCGTCTCTGTAGACACAATGATAAACCGTTCTTTCGTCTTTCTTTTTCCATATTCCTGCATGGATAATATTCTTTCCGACGAAAGTCTTTTCAGCAACTCTAGTTACTTGATAATTACCATCTTTTCTAAAAATAATGACGTCATCTAAATCAGAACATTCTGCTAAGAATTCGACATTACTATCTTTCTTTAAAGCTGTACCAATAAAGCCTTCATTCATATTGATGTAAAGCTTCTTATTTGATATTACTACGCGTTTGTTAGAAATGGTTTCAAAAGTAGAAATCTGTGTTTTCCTTTCTTTTCCTTTACCATACTTCTCTAAAAGTCCTTCGAAGTATACAATTGAGTAATCAATTAGGTTAGCAAGGTTGTGATTAACTTCCTCTAATGCTTCTTCTAATTTTAGGATCTCTTCGTCTGCTTTAAAACCATCAAACTTAGAGATTCTCTTAATCTTGATTTCTGTTAATCTTACTATATCTTCTTCAGTCACCTCTCTCTTGAGGTTTTTCTTAAATGGATCTAAACCTTTATCGATGGTCTCAATTACAGCTTCCCAAGTTTCACATTCTTCTATATCTCTATAGATTCTGTTCTCAATGAAGATCTTCTCTAAAGAAGATAGGTGCCACTTTTCTAGCAACTCTTTCCTTCTAATCTTCAACTCCCATTCTAATAAATCTTTGGTATGCTGAGTAGATTCTCTTAGAATATCGTTGATATTACTAAACTTAGGCTTATTATTTACGATTACACATGCGTTTGGAGAAATTGATATTTCACAATTTGTAAAAGCATATAATGCATCAATAGTTACACTAGGTGATACACCTGCAGGTAAATCAACTTGAATTTCAACAATAGCAGCTGTGTTATCAGTAACTTTCTTGATCTTAATTTTTCCAGCATCATTAGCCTTGAGAATAGACTCAATTAATGATGTAGTAGTAATACCATAAGGTACATCCTTAATTAATAAGGTCTTCTTATCTGCAACTTCAATATGAGATCTAACTCTTAGCTTACCACCTCTTTTACCAAGGTTATAATTAGATGCATCCATCATTCCACCTGTTGAAAAATCTGGTAATACTTTAGGAGAACGCTCTTTTAAACAATCTATCGAACCTTTAATCAATTCAATAAAATTATGAGGCATAATTTTAGTTGATAATCCTACTGCAATACCTTCAACACCTTGAGCTAATACCGTTGGAAATTTCATTGGTAAATGAATAGGTTCTTTCTTCCTACCATCATAAGACATTTGCCATTCTGTTGTCTTGCTGTTAAAAGCAACCTCTAA
>JBELBA010000198.1:0-3785 GCA_042095635.1 Chitinophagales bacterium | reverse complement strand
CGAAGTTCATAAAGGACCAGATCAATAATCGATGATTGACCTTTTTACTCATATGTTCTTCAATGATTTGCTCGATATAATCTTGATTGATATACTCTGAGGATACGGTCTTTTTATCCAATAATAATTCTTTAATATAAGCCGCGTTTTCACCTCTATACCAAGACTCGTCTGGTGCAGAAAACCCTTGTTTTTTTCTATCTAGAATCTTATTTGGAATGTAGTCGTGCATTGCTTTACGAAGTACATTTTTTCCATCGTCAAATTCAGTGTATTTATCTTTTTTACCACCCAAGATGTTTTCATCTATCTTTTTCATGTTCTCTAGATTTCCTAGTTTATGACGTACTGGGATTTTCATTGCAAAATCAACCAAGTCATTATCTAAAAATGGAAATCTTTCTTCCAAACCATGAGCCATTGCTAATTTATCTCCAATATTCAATAATCCGCCCAAGAAGGTTTTGATCTCGAAATAAAGCGAGTTTTGGATATGTTCTTCAGGAGAGTCATACTTAAGCTTTTCATTAAACTTAAATACTCTTTCAAATACTTCCTGTGGTTTATCTGGGTTTTCAATCTTTACTTTATCCGTAAAGAGTTTATTCATTCTATCATCTTTTGGCACAAGTCTTTGCCAAAAGTCGTAGTAGTTTTTATAGTAATCTTCTTGGTTTATAGAGTCAAAAACTCTGTAGTACCTCCAAGGATATCCACCAAATAGCTCATCACCTCCTGTTCCTTGTAAACATACCTTTACAAATTTTGAAGCTAACCTACTGATGTAGAAGTTAGGGTAGGACATACCTACTTTAAGATCTTCTATATGATAAACCACTCTTGGTAAAGACCATCTTAGATCACCTGCATTCATCACTTGTTCGAAGTGTTCTGTCTTAAAGTGATTAGCCATTAACTCGGCATCTCTTCTTTCATCATAATTGGCTTCTACACCAGTTACTTCAGACATATCAAATCCGCAAGTGAAAGTAGATAGTCTTTTTACTTTATCTGAAGCAATGGCAGTAATAGAACCAGAATCCATTCCACCAGATAAATAAGAACCCACAGGAACATCTGCTACCATTTGTCTAGTAACAGCTTGTTCAAACAGTCTCTTAGTTTCAGATTGAGCTTCCTCAAAAGTCATCGACTCATCAGGTTCACTAAAGTCATAATCCCACCAAGAATTGTTTAGGACTACTTCGGTAGATTCATTAATCTCAATGGTATTAGCTGCAGGAACCATTGTGATTCCTTTAAATAAAGTATGTGATCTGAACTGATTTTGAAACGTGAAGTATTCATTCAATGCATCAAAATCAACTTCAACTTTATAATTTTTATTAGTAAGTATAGCTTTAATTTCAGAACCAAAAACCAACTGTTCTCCATTAAACCAGTAGTATAGAGGTTTTACACCAAATCTATCTCTGCTTAAGTAAAGCTTTTTTGTCTTGTTATTCCAAGATGCGATAGCAAACATTCCATTTAGCTTTTCAATAAAGTCTAAACCGTAATATTCAATCCCTTCTACAATAACTTCGGTATCACTAGTTGTGTGAAATTCTGCACCCTTAGATTGCAAGTCAGTCTTCAATTCTAGATAGTTGTATATACAACCATTAAAACTGATTACCCAATTACCTTTTTTAGATTGCATTGGTTGGTTAGCTCTAGCACTCAAATCTAATATTGCTAACCTACGATGAGCCATACCAAAATGCTCATCAATATAAAAACCTTCACCATCAGGACCACGATGAGCAATTGCATCACTCATGGCCTTTAATTCGTGCCTGCTAACAGATTTTTTATTCAGATTAAATACTCCTGCTATTCCACACATATAGTGATATTATAAGCTCTTAATTGCATTAACGATATACTTATAATCTTCTTCAACCATTCTATTGTGTAATGGAATAGCCATTGTTTGATTATTACAAGCTTTCGCTCCTGGGAAGTCATCTTCATGAATTCCAAAAGTATTTTTATAAAAGTTAAGCATATGAACTGCATGTGTTCCAGGTCTAGTACTAATACCCATATCCTGCAGCTTCTCCATGATTTCGTTTCTACTATATGGTGATTTAGACTCATCTACATAAGTACAGAATGATTGCCATCCATGTTTGTAATCAGCATTAATTTCTATAGTGTTTAACCACTCAACGTCTGCTAATTCTTTAATATAGAAGTCTGCCCATTTTTGTCTTTCATCTATAAAAGTGAATAATTTCTTGATTTGAACCAATCCAACTGCACCTTGTAAGTCAGTCATTCTAAAATTGAATCCCATCATATTGAAATCTGGTAAGATATAAGGAGCTGGACCATTATGTCTTTGCTCTTCAGAAATCTCTGCACCATGATTTCTTAATTTATCTATTCTTTCTGCTAAGGCATCATCATTACATGTTACCATTCCTCCTTCACCAGTTGTGATAGACTTTCTAGGATGGAAAGAGAAACTAGCAACATCTCCTAAGTTACCAGCATATTTACCTTTGTATTGAGCTCCAGCTGCACAAGCAGCGTCTTCAACAATTTTAGCTTCTGGCAATACTTCCTTAATCGCATCAATATCTGCACATAATCCAAATAAGTGAACAGGTATAACCGCTTTTGTATTTGGAGTAGCTTTTCTTTTTAAGTCTTCAATATCAATATTGTTTGTCTTAGGATCAACATCAACAAATACAGGATTAGCTCCAACATATAATACTGCATTAGCTGTAGATACCCAAGTAAAAGCAGGAATTAAAACATCATCTCCAGGTCCAATGTTTAATGCCGCTAAGGCCAAATGTAAACCTGTTGTACAACTAGTTACAGCAAATGCGTGCTTTACACCGTGTATCTTAGCAAACGCTTCTTCAAAAGCTTTTACTTTAGGTCCTTGAGTTACCCAACCAGAGTGAAGTGGTTCTCTACAAGCTTCCCATTCTTCATCTCCTAATACAGGTTGAGAAATATATATTGTTCTTTTTTCCATTACCGCCATATCTCTACAATTTATGCAACAACTGCTTTTGCTTTATATTCTTCTGTAATTCCTTTTGAGTCTCTCCAGTCAATTAACTTCTGTAATCCTTGGTCTAGAGAATACTTATAATCGAAATTGATTTCTTTAGACGCTTTTTCAGCAGAACCAATTCTATTTTGTACTAATTGTCTTGCATCATCCTCAGAATATGGTACATAGGTAACATCTAAGTCAGAGCTCTTTAATCTTAGGATCGTATCACATAATTCTTTAATCGAAGTTTGTACTTCCGTTCCTACATTATAGAATCCATGTTTCATATTACTATTTACAGCAGCAACATTGGCTCTAGCAACGTCTTCTACATAAATGAAATCATAAGCCTGACTTCCATCACCATTAATTGTTGGTGCTTCGTTTGCATCGATTTTATTTAACATGATTGGCACAACGCCACTGTATACAGCATGCTGATCTTGTCCTGGACCATATACGTTCATGTATCTAAGTCCAATTACTTCTAAACCATATCTGTCGTTATAAGCCGTGCACATTGCTTCACCAGCAATCTTAGTAGCTCCATAGAAGTTCTTGTTGTTAAAAGGATGATCTTCTGTCATTGGCACTTGCACAGCATCACCGTAAACAGATGCAGAAGAGGACCATATTAGTTTCTTAACATTGTTCTTAACGCATGCTTCTAAAATATTGAAAGTACCTGCGATGTTAACATCAAATGCAGTTCTTGGATAATCCTTACAATGTAATAACCACATAGCCGCTAGACAGAAAACAT
>JBELBA010000197.1:0-3806 GCA_042095635.1 Chitinophagales bacterium | reverse complement strand
TATTGGTCTTTAACTATCCAGGTGGTGACCAGCACATCATGGACTTTACCGGAGCAGGTGAAACATTTATGACTAGAGATATTGGTTACCCGCCCGAGAAGTTTAGAAGTACAATTGGAAGACAAGAAGTAGGTGGTCAATTGAATTATTACATTCTAGTTAACAAATTTGCTCAGGAGTTTATTGATCAAGACACCACGCTATCATGGACTAAAGCGAAAGTATTAGCAGAAGAAAGAGCAAACAGTTATTTTATCACTAAACAACGTCCGGTAGATAAAAAAGAAAACTACATTAAAAGATGTGTAGCAGTGCCAGGAGATCAATTAGAAGTTAGACAAGGCTATTTATATATCAATGATGCATTGGCTTTTAAACCTGAGTTTCAACAGTATCAATATGATTTCTTAATCAAGTCCAATCAGAACCTAAGATATATTAAAAAGCTGATTGAGAACAATGACTTAAGAGGAACCGATTACAGGTTTATCGCTTATGACCAGTACGGAAATGGAAGATATACAACCAACCCTACACAACTAGGTTATCTCACATTAACGGATTCTCTGTTTGAGGCATTTAATAATTCAGGTTATTTCGAAAAACTGATACCAAGAATTACAGCAAGACCTGCAGCTGAAAACAAAAAACAAATCATTAGTACATTCCCTAATCATCCAAATGCTCAAATTAATAGCAGGGATAATTTTGGACCAATCATTGTTCCTAAAAAAGGAGTTACTGTTGAATTGAATGACGAAAACTTCTATTTATATGAGCGTGTTATTTCAATATATGAGGAACATGAAGTAACTAAAAAAGGAAATGAAGTGTATATTGATGGAGAAAAAACTAATCAATATACATTTGAACTAGATCATTACTTTATGATGGGTGATAACAGGCATAATTCTGCAGACTCAAGAGTTTGGGGGTTTGTTCCTGAAAACCACGTTGTAGGAAGACCAAGTATGATTCTTACTTCAATCAATGATAAATACGGATTCTTTAACATCGGAAAATGGAGATGGGATCGAGTATTTAAAATTGTAGATGAAAAAGAATAAAAGATATATCAGACTTAAAATATTAGAATGGGCCAAAGCAATTATATATGCTTTGGCCATTTTATTATTAGTCCAAATCTTTTTGTTCAATAAAATCCATGTAACTAATTCTGGAATGTCCCCTACTATATCTAATGGAGACTATTTATTAATTAATAAATGGAACATTGGAACTAGACTTCCAAACTCGATTGCTTTTACAAATATCCCTTTACCGACGATTAGGCTTCCTTTTGGAGATACTATTAAAAGGTTTGATATCATTGCATTTAACAATCCATTAGACACCTTAGTTCCTATTAATCAAAGAGATATTTATACCAAACGTGTAATTGGATTACCAGGAGAAACCATCCAGATTAAGAATGGCGTACTATATGTTAATCAGCAACAAGTATTAGAGCCTTTCGATCTTAAATTACCTTATTCTATTCACTTCCACGCAGATGCTAGCCCTAGCCAAGTGATTAGATCTATTGGAGAATACGAGATATATGGCCCATATAAAAACAATGAATACAGAGCACATTTAAGTCCTGTCCATTTAAAATTATTAAAGGCTTCTAAATGGGTATTAGCTATTAAAGCTATTGATTGGCATCAAGGACTTAAAGCCCATACATCCATCAATTGCAAAGCATGTGATTGGGACTTAGATAATTTCGGTCCTTTATACATCCCATATCATGAAGACACTTTAGTATTAAATGAAGACCGATTAGAAATACATGAAGAATTGATAAAAGTACATGATCATAGTCATGCTACAGATAGCAACACCATGATTGTTGCAGATGATTATTACTTTGTTTTAGGAGACAACAGACATAACTCTATTGATTCTAGATTCTTTGGTCTTGTTCCTTCAACACATATCATTGGAAAAGTAAATGGTGTCATTTTAAATTTTGATAAGGCTAATCCTTACAAAAGCATACAATGGAATCGTTTCTTAAAAGCTATTGAATAATCATTCTAGATTCGAAAGCATCAATTTCTTCAATCATAGACATAATCCATTCTTGACCACCCAGAGGACCATATAAAGACAATATATTGTTAGTACGTTCTTGTAATCCACCATTAGGGAATAAGTCTGCTTTGAGTTTTTTCACTTGATTGATCTTCACTTCGTGTTTAGACTTCAGTGATTTATTGGCTTTAGCTGCAATATTAGCAACACCCTTTAACGCTTTAGCTTTCTCTGCATCCAAGCTACTCAGCAAATTAGGATCAATGCCAGACAACTTTTCACTTAACTGATCATAGTAGTCATTTATCGGATCTACATTCAATTGAAAGGGCTCTACAACATCTTCCAACACTATATTAATTAGATCATGTTCGTTTAGAAATAAATCTGACCATGCTATATCCCAAGCACCAATCTTCTTATGATGATCACCATTTAAGAATGTAAAACTGTTTCTAACTTTTAAGATTGGATAGGACACTTTAAAAGCTTCGAATGTAGATTTCAACTCTAACCAATAACTGATTTCACCAGCACCACCGATATAAGCCAAATTAGGTAAAACTAACTCCTGATATACTGGACGTAAAACAACATTAGGACTGAATCGCTCTGGCTTGGATTGTATCAATGCAATTAGTTCTTCTTTAGTCCAATTAAGCTCAGTTCCTATTAGTCTATATCGATTATCCTCAAAATCAATTCTTAATCTTCTATTATTATCATCTATATAGAATAGGTTTACAAATCTAGGATTAACTTGAACTTTATAATTACTGAAATGATCTTTAACAGTAGTCTTAACATTATTCCAAGCAATATTAGATTCTACTTCTTGGATCATTATATTAGCAAAAGACTGTTTTAATTTAGGATGATCACCATCGATAATCACCAATCCAAATTCTCCAAATAAGTCATTCACATAAGTTCTTACTGCATCTGCTAAGGTAGCAGAAGATTGGTAAGATGATTTAAATAGATCTAATAAGTCTTGCCCCAACTGATCCCTATCAAATTTACTATCTAAAGCTTTTAGTATATCATCTAAACCTGATGTATCCAATCTTCCTACTGGCCATTGCTGACTTTCTTTATCCCATGTATATTTTTCTCCAAAAAGATGAAAGGAAGCAATCTCCTCAAAATCATGATCCTCTGTAGCCATCCAAAATACAGGAACAACTTCTACCCCTTTAAACCGTGAAGACAATTCCCTAGCAGTTTTAATTACATCACATATCTTGTAAATGAAATATAAAGGCCCGGAAAAAATATTAAGTTGATGACCTGTAACAACTGTATAAGCATCTTTTAATTGAAGCTTACTTAGATTTTGTAAAACAGCATCATGATGTTTTACTTTATGATATTGATCGGTTAAAACCTCATTAAGTAAATTTCTTTCTTCCCAAGAATAAGACCCAAATTTAGCTTCTATCTGTCTAGTATAACCAGTAACCCCCCCTTTATTAGTAACCAGATGATCTACATCTCCATTCAAGTAATCTCGAATAAGCTGATTAAATAATCCTAATTCTTGAAATGTATATTTAGTCCTTTGTGCTTCCATTATATTAATTGATTACCAATTACTTCAGCATCTACTAAGTTCTTAGAACATCCTAAGGTGAAAACATTCACCTTATTCTTCTTCATTGTTTTGGTCTTCATTATACCCCTTTAAACAAAGAGTCTACAAACTCTTCTCTATCAAATATCTGCAAATCTTCTACTTTCTCTCCAACTCCTGCATATTTAATAGG
>JBELBA010000196.1:0-3839 GCA_042095635.1 Chitinophagales bacterium | reverse complement strand
TGCTCTTCCGATCTCAGCTTCTTCTACTAAATCCAATGAAGATAAATATCAAGCATTAACTGCAGCAATAGAAGCGAATCCTTATAATGCAGAAGCGATATACAACAGAGCAAGTGCTTATTATATCAATAATAGAATTGGTAAAGCAAAGGACGACCTAGATCAAAGTATAGAAGTTGACTCCTTATACCTTCCTTCTCTAAAACTTAGAGCGAAGATCAGCTTTGAAGAAAATAGATTTCAAGCAGCTTTACAAGATCTAAATACTTGTATTAATAAAGATCCTGAAGACGAAGAGACGCATATCATTATTGCTAGAATCTACTTATTTATCATGAAGCATCAAGAAGCAATTAACCATGTTAATATCGCTTTAAGAATCAATAAATTTAATGCCGAATCTTATTTCCTAAAAGGTTATTGTTATAAAGAAGCAACAGATACTACTAGAGCTATGAGTGCTTTCCAAACAGCGATTGAACAAGATCCAAATCACTTTAAATCCTATATGCAAATGGCATTAATGGCTTATAACCAGAATAACGATTTATGTGTAGAATATTATAACCAAGCCATAAGAATAGATCCAATGAGCCAAGAAGCTGTTTATGGGAAAGCATTCTATTATCAAGAAAAGCAACAATATGATGCTTCGATTGCCACTTATAGAAATTTATTAAAGTTGAACAATCAAAACGAAAAAGCTTACTATAACTTAGGCTATGTTTATCTTATGATGGATTCTTTAGATCAATCTTACAAGCATTTTAATGCAGCTTGCAGAATGGCGCCACAATACGCAAATGCTTATTATAACAGAGCTTATGTATCAGAATTATTAGGAAAATATCAGGATGCAATGAATGACTATCGCCAAGCGATGAGCTTAAATCCAGAACATACATCAGCAAATGAAGGGCTAGAAAGGGTTAAGAAAACTATTAAGGATACTTAATACCAAAAAAATATTACCTTTGCACCCTAGACCAATAGCTATGTTAGAAGAAATTAAAGAAAATAAAGTTGAGCAAAATTTAGATATGATGAAAATTACTTTCCCTGATGGATCTACAAAGGAATATAATCAAGGTTCTACAGGATTAGAAATTGTTAAAAGTATCAGTAACAGTCTTGCAAAAAAGATATTGGTAGCTAAAGTTGATGGAGAAATTCAAGAATTGAACAGACCTATTGAAAAGGATAGTACCATAGAGTTTTTAAAATGGGATGATGAAGAAGGAAAAAGCGCTTTCTGGCATTCATCTGCTCACTTATTAGCAGAAGCATTAGAAGAATTATATGATGGTGTTAAGTTTGGTATCGGACCAGCTATCAATAATGGATTCTATTATGATGTAGAATTAGGTGACACAGTTATTACTGACAAAGACTTACCTAAGATTGAAAAGAAAATGAAGCATTTAGCGCAAGCTAATTCTATTTTCCAATTAAGCCCTATTTCTAAAGCTGAAGCGATAGAATACTTCACTAAAAAAGGTGATGAATATAAATTAGAATTGATTGACGGATTAACCGATAGCGACATCACTTTCTGCACACAAGGAAAATTTACAGACTTATGCAGAGGTGGACATATTCCTCATACAGGACATATTAAGGCTATTAAATTATTAAGTATTGCTGGTGCCTATTGGAGAGGAGACGAAAACAATAAGCAACTGACAAGAATATATGGCGTTTCTTTCCCAAAACAAGCGGAATTAGATGAGCACTTACATATGCTTGAGGAAGCTAAAAAGAGAGATCATAGAAAGTTAGGTAAGGAATTAGAACTCTTCATGTTTTCACAAAGCGTTGGTTCTGGATTGCCAATGTGGTTACCAAAAGGAACTATAGTAAGAACAGAATTAGAAAACTTTTTAAAGAAAGAACAAACCAAAAGAGGTTATCAATCTGTTATCACACCGCATATCGGAAACATAGAATTATATAAGACTTCAGGCCATTATGATAAATATGGCGAAGATTCGTTTCAAGCTATAGAAACACCCAATGAAGGAGAAGAATATTTGCTCAAACCAATGAATTGTCCTCATCATTGTGAAATCTATAACAATAGGCCATATTCTTATAAAGAACTTCCCGTTAGATTTGCTGAGTTTGGTAATGTATACCGATATGAACAATCAGGAGAACTTAATGGATTAACAAGAGTAAGAGGGTTTACACAAGATGATGCTCACATTTTCTGCAGACCTGATCAAGTTAAAGAAGAATTTAAAGATGTTATTGATTTAGTTCAATATGTATTCAATAAAGTTGGATTCACAGACGTAGTAACGCAAATTTCTTTAAGACACAAAACAGATAGATCAAAGTACATTGGATCAGAACAAAACTGGGATAAAGCAGAACAAGCCATCATTGAGGCTGTTGCAGAAATGGGAATAGAGACAGTTGTTGAGTATGATGAAGCTGCCTTTTACGGACCAAAATTAGACTTTATGGTCAAAGATGCATTGGGTAGATCTTGGCAACTTGGAACTATTCAAGTAGATTATAACTTACCAGAAAGGTTTGACCTTACTTATGTTGATAATGATAATGGAAAGCAAAGACCAGTAATGATTCATAGAGCTCCTTTTGGATCCATGGAAAGATTCATTGCGATCTTAATAGAGCATGTTGCAGGTAATTTTCCGCTATGGTTAGCACCTACTCAAGTACAGATTATACCTGTAAGTGAGAAATTTATGGATTACTGTGAAAAAGTAGAGGAATATTTGAAGAAATCGAATATTCGTTGTAACATAGACGTCCGAAATGAGCGTATTGGTAAGAAGATTAGAGATGCTGAAGTTTCTAAAATTCCATTAAGCATCGTATTAGGAGAAAAAGAAATTGAAAATAATAACTTAACGGTTAGAAAACATGGTAAAGGAGATCTAGGATCTATGTCATTAGATGACTTTACTACATTTTACAACAAAGAATTAAACAACGAAAGCAAGTAGTACATGGCAATTAGACGTAAAAAAAACTTCCAACAAAGAAGGAGAGGACCAGAGCATAACTTAAACAAGTATATCAGACATCCAGAAGTGAGAATTACCGGTGATGATGTAGAATCTAAAGTATGTTCTATAGAGGAGGCATTAAGAATTGCTGAGGAACTGGAACTTGATTTAGTTGAAATTACTGCAACAGCGAAGCCACCTGTTTGTAGAATCGTTGATTATAAAAAATTCCTTTACGATAAAAAGAAGAAGGAAAAAGAGATTAAATCTAAAGCTCAGAAAACAGTTATTAAAGAAATCAGATTTACGCCTAACACGGATACACATGATTTTGAGTTTAAAGCAAAACACGCTGAAGGATTTTTAGCGGATGGTGCTAAACTTAAAGTATATGTGCAGTTTAGAGGAAGATCAATTGTCTTTAAAGACCAAGGATTCGAATTAATGAATAAATTCATTGAAAGAATGGGTGAAGATATTAAAGTAGAGCAACCACCAAAAATGGAAGGAAGAAGAATTGTGATGTTCATCGCTTCTACTAAGCCAAAAAAATAATTTCGTTATATAATTGGGGAATTAAGAGGATTTAACTATCTTCGTTCTCCCAAAAATTTAAAAAAAATGCCTAAACAAAAGACAAACTCAAGCGCGAAGAAGAGATTCAAGCTAAGTGCATCAGGGAAGATTATGAGAAAAAAAGCTTTCCATAGTCACATCCTAACTAAGAAGTCTAAGGATAGAAAGAAGAGATTGGTTGAAATCACGACTGTACATAAGTCTGATGAAAACAATATCAAGAAGTTATTAAGATTAAAATAAACCTATTAACCACTCCCCAGTAAGGATTGAAGGAGTTTTAAA
>JBELBA010000195.1:0-3844 GCA_042095635.1 Chitinophagales bacterium | reverse complement strand
TTGTATAGCAGAGAAAGCTAATACTGCACAGATTTCGGTGATCATTTCATGCTTAGCTTTAATCTTTGTTCCAAATATCTCGGAACCACTGACGTCTACCAATAACATTAAAGTTAATTCTCTTTCTTCTTCAAATACTTTAATAAATGGCTTTTGAAACTTGGCAGAAACATTCCAATCAATGGCTCTTACATCATCTCCATATTGGTATTCTCTTACCTCAGAAAATGACATACCTCTTCCTTTAAAACTAGAGTGATACTCTCCACTAAATAAGTGATTAGAAAGCCTTCTAGTTTTAATTTCAATGGCTCTTACTTGTTTTAATATTTCTTTTGTTTGGGACATTAAGGAACATCAACAGCATTGATTATAGCAGTGATAATATCTTCTACTTTTACATTTTCCGCTTCTGCTTCGTAGGTTAAACCAATCCTGTGTCTTAACACATCTTCAGCAATTGCCCTTACATCTTCAGGAATAACATATCCTCTTCTTTTGATAAATGCATAAGCTTTAGCTGCAGTACCTAAATTGATCGTTCCCCTTGGAGAAGCGCCAAATTCGATATAAGGCTTTAGATTAGCTAATTTGTATTGTTCTGGATTCCTTGTAGCAAATATTAAATCAATGATGTATTGTTCAATCTTCTCATCCATATATACTTCCTGTACAGCTTTTCTTGCTTTAAGAATATCTTCTACCGATATAACTGGTTGGATATCGATCTTGGTTTTAGATAAGTTCTGTTTAAGGATGAGTTTTTCTTCTTCTGCTTTAGGATAGTCAATGACAACTTTAAGCATAAAACGATCCGTTTGTGCTTCTGGAAGTGTGTAGGTTCCTTCTTGTTCAATTGGATTCTGTGTGGCCAATACTAAGAAAGGTTTAGGTAATATATGCGTTTGGTTACCTAAAGTTACTTGTTTCTCTTGCATGGCTTCTAAAAGTGCAGATTGTACTTTTGCAGGGGCTCTGTTAATCTCATCTGCTAACACAAAGTTAGCGAAGATAGGTCCTTGCTTTGTGTCAAATTCGTTCTTCTGCATATTATAGATCATGGTACCAACTACATCAGCAGGTAATAAATCAGGGGTAAACTGAATTCTAGAAAAAGAGCCATTAATGGCTTTAGATAAAGAATTAATCGCTAAGGTTTTAGCTAATCCTGGAACACCTTCTAATAGGATATGCCCTTCTCCAAGTAAACCAATCAATAATCTTTCGATCATGTATTTCTGGCCAATAATAGCTTTATTAACTTCCATGGTCAGTAAGTCAATAAATGCACTTTCAGTTTTTATTTTTTCATTAATGGCACTGATGTCAACAGTTTTATTACTGGTTTCAGTGGTTGTAGCTGTGATTTCTTCCATTATCATTATTTTTATAATTTACCTCAATAGGCTTATCAATACATGTAAAAATAATTATACAGTCTTTTTACTGCAAAAATGAGGTGTTAAGAGTTGTTAAGGAAATTTTAATAATCGATTATTACTATATTATGATAGTTTCTGATCGATTTTTTTTAACAATTCTTCCGTTGCAGAAACATCTTCTCCATTAGTGTTTCCTAACTCTATAGCTTTTTGAGCAGCGTACTTTGCTTCATCAAATACACCTGCCTTAAAAAGGATAGCCGCATAAGTATCCATATTTGCATAGCCAGGATCTAATTTAACAGACGCCTTTGCCCATGTAACAGCTTTCATTAAGCTTTCGCTATTATCTATGTTTTCATAGAATGTCCAAGCCAGGCCATTTAACTGCGCGGCATCATCTGCATAGAACTGATCTGCACCAGCAATAGCAACTTTTTCATAGTTGTTCCAATCTTGTCTTCTTCTATGGAAGTTGATTTCAAATTCAAAAGTGTATTTATCAGCATCATCAATAGCATTATCATTAAGGTATGCCAGCACAGCTTCTAAGTTTTTGGGATCTAAAGCGCTATATACTTCATTTCTATAATAGGATTCTGCGATTCTTTGCATTAACATATGATATTCAAACTCTCCAAATACAGTGATTAATTTCTTTTTGTTAGCCAATAAGAACTTCGTTTCTTTAGCATGTATGTCATTTAAGAACATCATAAAGAATTCATAAGTTTCCGTAGAGAAATAGTCGTTGTCTGTTAACATCCCTAAATACTCATCTACAGGTTCTTTAAAGTCTAGACCTGCATCAGACAAAGCATTTGCATAAGCACTTAAGAAGACTTGCTCTCTATTTCCATCATCAAAACGTTTTTTGAATCCAGCTAAATTAGAATCATCAGATTTTGCAATAGCAGCAAGGTCAATAAAATCATTCTTCTGAATATAGCCAACAGCTCTATGAACCTCTTGTCCGTCAGTATTTAAGAATACATAAGTAGGGTAGGCCATAATGTTAAACTTTTCTCTAAGTTTAAGTCCTTCCTTTTCCATATTAATCTTATAAGAAACATAATGAGTATTGTAATATTGACCAACAGTTGTATCTGTAAATATATTTTTAGCCATCATCTTACAAGGTCCGCACCAAGATGCATAACAGTCTATAAAAATAGGCTTGTTTAGTGCTTGCGATACTTTTAATAGACTATCCCAAGTGCTATATTTTTCAAATTTGATACCAATATGATCTGGATCATAATTGTCTTGTTTTGGCCCAGATTCGCAGGCTGCTGCCAATACTAAAAGAAGGCTAGCAATGATTAAGTTTTTCATAATAATAATTTGCCTCAAAGTTAGTTAGTTGAGATTGAAATATCTACCTATACGGTCATTATTTATTATTAAAGGTTGTTAAATTGACCTATCCTATTAAATATTTTTCTTAAATTGATTTTATGATTAAAAGACTATCTGTATGTGATGTATTAACCTGGGTGAAATTATTCTTAGGAATAGCCGTTGTGATTTTTGGAATTATCTATCAGGATATCTTCGGATTAATCGGTTTATGGCCAATAGGAGATTTTGCTTTGAGAGTATTTCATCCTAAATATCAAAAGTCTTGTGATTTACCTGTTAAAAGTTATTCAAAGAAGTCTTAATCTTCCTGCTAATAATTAGCACAAGTATTGCAGGTATAGCAATAATTACTAGGATATTTTTAATGTACAGCAACTGCTCTATTTCTATTAAGTATTGTTGAAGGATTTGTATAGCAAAGTAGCTGATACTGATACCCAAGGCTAATGTACTTATAACACTAATAGCCATCATCTTATAAATCCGCTTCATATAGGACTTACTTATTACAAGTTTAGAATATCCAATGGTATTAAGCATTTGAATATTGTTCTTAGATTGCTCAATATTTAGCATCAATTGTAATAGTAAAATACACATGGAAAGCACTAAAAAACCTATTCCTATTCCTGAAAATATTCTAAGCATGATACTTAAAGCGGAATTAATTTTGTCCTTTAATATTTGATCTTGATTAAAATCTAGTTGATGTTCTTTAATAAAAACTTGTAGGTTTGGGTCTGTAGGGTTAGCAGTTTTTATTACCGCTCTGTTCATGACGTTTCTTCCATTGGCATATTTTTGGTTGGCATAACTTAAGAAGTTATGAGGAACCAGTACGGTAGGGTATCTATTCGTAATTCCCACTATTCTTGCTTGGTATTTGTCTACTCCTATTGTTACTTTAAAAGGTATACTGGTAATGGTTGCAACATCTAACTGAGGTAAACTTTGACTTTGAGAAAAACCAAAGTTCCAAATATTTAAGATTTCTTTTGAAATTAAAATAGGGATAAATTTTTGACTTTCTTTCCATTTAAATTCTGCAGGAACATACTCTAATAACTGATCTGGAACGGATTCGAAGAAAATATCTAAGG
>JBELBA010000194.1:0-3836 GCA_042095635.1 Chitinophagales bacterium | reverse complement strand
GATATTGATCAGATGGCCACATGATTCTAGAAGTTAATTTCCTTGTATCATTTGCATCATGATTAGCTAGTGTAGAGTTAATGTAATTAATTCCAGGATGTTGATTTCCATTAGGATCTTTTGTTGCTAATACAAACTGAAAATTAGCTTTATGGCCTAAGTCTTCAAAAATGAAAGGAGTGTTAATGGTATCTTCATTTTCTCTATTAAAATCTCTATTTAGCACATTGATTTGTGAATTAACCTGTGCTCTAGAAATCTGAGAATTATCTGAACGATGGAATACATGTACAATGACAGGAATGATCCTAGTTGTATCTATATTGACATATGTTCTAGAAGATGAATATTGATTTAGTATTTGATTCTTAACGGGGTTAAGATGATCGAACAAACATCTTTCTTGAGCAATTAGAGATAGTTGTACAATAAGAATAACTATGTATAAAAAGAACTTCATCCTTAAAGTACACTTCTTATTTTAACCAATTTAACTAAGAGAGCTTCTAGTTGATCTAATGGTAACATGTTCGCTCCATCTGATTTTGCGGCACTAGGATTAGGATGTGTTTCGATAAATAAACCATCAATACCAGCAGCTATTCCTGCTTTGGCTATTGTTTCTATTTTTTCTGGTTTGCCACCTGTGACTCCACTAGTTTGATTAGGTTGCTGCATAGAATGTGTGCAATCTAAAATAGTAGGTGCAATAGCCTTCATCGTAGGTATACCGGTAAAATCAACAACCAAATCTTTATAACCAAAAGCAGTTCCTCTTTCAGTTAACCAAATCTGATCATTGTTTGTTGATTTAACTTTTTCTACAGCAAATTGCATACTATCTGCTTCCAGAAATTGTGCTTTCTTAATGTTAACTATTTTGCCGGTTTTACCAGCGGCTAATAATAATTCGGTCTGTCTGCATAAAAAGGCCGGAATCTGAAGAACATCAACAAATGGTGCTGCCATATCTGCTTCATGCGCTTCATGTATATCTGTTAGTACTGGTATATTTAGTTCTGTCTTAATATTATGTAATACTTTTAAAGCTTTTTCATCTCCGATACCCGTAAATGAATCTAGTTTTGTTCTATTCGCTTTTCTAAAAGATCCTTTAAATATGAATGGAATGGCATGCCTGTAGCAAATGCTTTTGATAGCTTTCGCGATTTCTAATGGGCTTTTCTCATCTTCAATAGCACATGGTCCTGCAATTAAGAAAAAATTAGGCTGAGATGTAATTGAATTTAAATCCATTATGCATTAATTATTGAATACGCGGTTTCGTCCTTACAATTTAAAGATAAGTCTTTTATGCTAGTTTTGCTTACAGGATGCATATAATCAGGGGCAATTTCGGCTAATGGTTTTACTACAAAAATTCTTTGTTCGATATATGGATGAGGGATATCTAAAAATTCGTTTTCTATTACTTCTTCATTGTAGAATAGAATATCAATGTCAATTAACCTTTCTCCCCACTTTAAATACCTAACTCTGCCTATTTCTTTTTCTATCAGCGTAATTTTATTTAAAAGTACTATTGGGCTTAAATCAGTTTCTATAGCAATACATGAATTAATAAAGTTGGGTTGATCTAATACCCCCCAAGGAGCTGTCTCATAACAACTAGATTGTAAAGTTATTTGTCCCATATACTTTTCAATCAATTGATAAGCTTTTTTAATATTAGCAGCTCTATCTCCTAAATTTGTACCTATTCCTAAAAATACCTTATTCATTATAGCAAAGTTAATTATTGTTAATCAAAAAAGCCTTAAACCTAAATGCTTTATATTTATCTTAGATTACTAAAAGATAGATATGAAAGATATATTAAAGTCAGCCTTAGGTACCGTTATCGGAATTATTACATTGAACATTATATTAGGCGTTTTTATTATTTTAATTATTTCAGTTGCAGCCGCAGGTTCTGCAAGTTCGAATGGCGAAAAAGGAGATAAGAATAAAGGCTCTAAAGACCATCAAGTTATACATTTAACATTCAGCGATGTACCGGATCGATCACCAAGTGGATTTGCTGATTTAAATATTTTTAATCTATCAGAGATTGGATCTAAAAAAATTGGTTTGATAGATTACTTGGACATCATAGTGTCTGCAAAAGAGAATGATCGAATTAAGGGAATCTACATGGACTTAAATTATGTTTGGAGTAATTGGTCTAATATTGAAGAGTTAAAACAAGCATTGGTTGATTTTAAATCAAGTGGAAAGTTTATAATTGCTTATGGAGACTTCATTAATAAAAAAGCATATGATTTAGCTACAGTAAGTGATAAGGTTTATTTAACTCCAACAGGTGTATTAGAATTTAATGGATTAAACGCGTCTGTAACATTTTTCAAGAAAGCTTTAGAGAAACTAGGAATTGAAGTTCAGGTGTTTAAATATGGAAAGTTTAAAAGCGCAGTAGAGCCTTTTATTTTAGAAAAAATGTCTGAGTCCAATAAAAAACAATTAGGAGCATTAATAGAGACAATTTATATAAAGTTTTTAGATGGTATTTCTGCAGCTAGAGGTTTAATGGCTTCTGATCTAGATCGATTAGCAAATGAATTAGCCGTTTCTTCACCTGAAGCTGCAATAGAGTATGGCTTGATCGATGCATTGAAATATAAAGATGAAGTAATGCAGGAGATAAATCAAATGGCATTTGGAAAAGATACTAGTGCTGAAGTAAGGTTTGTTTCTATGCAAAAGTTAGCAAAGAAGAAATGGTCTAATGAATACACAGCCAAAGAATTGGTAAATAATAAAGACGAGATAGCGGTTATATATGCTTCCGGAGAAATTACTATGGGTAAAGCACAGGAAGGTACAATTACAGGTGATCATTTTGCTAAGGCTGTAAAAGCGTCTAGAGAAGATAGTAGTGTTAAAGCGATTGTGTTAAGAATTAATTCTCCTGGTGGAAGTGCTTTGGCAAGTGATATTATTTGGAGAGAGTTAATGTTAACAAAAGGTGTTAAGCCAATTATAGTATCAATGGGAGGCGTTGCTGCTAGTGGTGGTTATTATATTGCTTGTATGGCAGATAAGATTTTTGCAAACGCTAATACCATTACGGGATCAATTGGAGTATTTGGAATGTTACCTTATACCGGAGACTTTATGACAGACAAGCTAGGTATAACATTTGATGGCGTAAGTACAACTAAGTATGCAGATTTAGGAAGCCTTAATAGAAAAGTAACTGAATATGAAAGGCAGGTAATTCAGAATGGAGTAAATAAGGTTTATGAAGATTTTGTAGAACGTGTAGCAGATGGCAGATCTTCTACTTTTGATGAGATTCATGCAATAGCAGAAGGAAGAGTTTGGTCTGGTACCCAAGCATTAGAAGTTGGATTGATTGATACAATCGGTGGATTAAAAGATGCAATTAAAACTGCTGCATTAATGAGTGGTTTAGAAGATTACGAGACAATAGCATATCCTAAGAGAAAAGTAGAGCCTTGGGAAATATTAATAAATAACTTGGATGAAACGGTTAAAACAAAGCTAATAGGTGAAGATTTAATGTGGTTAAATAAAGAGTTTTCTGCTTTAAAACAATGGACAACTAGGAAAGGTGTTCAAGTAAGATTACCCTATAATATTGAATTAAATTAAGCATAATGAAGAAGTATATAAGTAAAATTAGTTTTGGTGTAATATTTCTATCAATCATTGCTAGTATTGGTTTAAACTCTTTTACAGAGAAAGCTACTGCACATGATCTTCATGTAAACTGGATTACAGATTTTGCAGATTTGGAAAGTAAAATGAAAGCAGAACCTAGACCTATTATGATTGATATTCATACTAAATGG
>JBELBA010000193.1:0-3919 GCA_042095635.1 Chitinophagales bacterium | reverse complement strand
AGCAAACTAATTCCTACTGCTAACATAGATGTAAGAAGTTGGAAGTCATTAATTCCTGAATTTGTAGAACAAATTGAATTTGAAGATGCTATTAATATAATTATTACCATTGTAT
Source organism: Chitinophagales bacterium (assembly GCA_042095635.1). Taxonomy (GTDB): domain Bacteria; phylum Bacteroidota; class Bacteroidia; order Chitinophagales; family CAJXBJ01; genus JBELBA01. The sequence goes on along the minus strand of JBELBA010000193.1, from coordinate 3,804 downwards.
TGTACATCATTGTCTCTTTTGGATTATTTGGAACAGTATTAATGATGACACAAGAAAGAAGAAAAGAATTTGGAATTATGATGGCAATTGGAATGAACAAACCCAAAATGCTATTTGTCGTTTTCATAGAAACGGTCTTAATAGGATTAACTGGTATTGCAGGAGGCTTTATAATTTGTGGACCCATTGTTTACCTATTAGGCAATAACCCTATTAGATTAGTTGGAGAAATGGGTGAAGCATATAAAAAAATGGGATTTGAACCTCTAATAATGTTTAGTAACGAAGCAGATATTTTTACAGATCAGATCCCAATTATCTTAATCATTACCCTATTGGTTTCTATATATCCATTTATGAAGATCTTATTCACTAACATTTCAAAATCAATCAGAGACTAATATGGTACTGCTAAAAATTGCATGGAGAAACTTGTGGAGAAACCCATTAAGAAGTGGAATCGTTATGGCAGCTATGGCTTTTGGAATAGTTGTTATGGTATTTGTTAGTGGATTCTATAATGGTCTGATGGGATCATATGTTAAGAATTCTATCAAGAAGCAATATGGACATATTCAAATCCATCATCCTGAGTTTAGAGAATATAAAGAGACTAAGCATAATATTGACAACATTGATGAAGTGAAAGCCTTTCTAACAGACAAAGGATTGAACCATGCCGATAGAACAATAATGTTGGGACTTGCGTCTGTTGCCGGCAAAAACCAAGCTGTTCAGATTGTTGGTATTGATACAGTATTAGAAAAGCAAATTTCATCTCCGGGAGATTATAAAACAGATGGTGTTTACCTGAATGGAACTAGAAGGAATCCTGTATACCTATCTACTACACTTGCAGAAAAGTTAGGTCTTAAATTAAGGAAGAAAATCAAGCTTACTTATAGTGATGAATCTGGAACAACCATTAATATGGGAGGAAAAATCACGGGATTGTATGACATGAAAAATAAGATGCTAGACATGATGACTATCTATGTTAGACAAGCTGATCTAAACAAGAACTTATTAGACCATAACTATGCCAATGAAGTGCTGATAAGATTAGATGATGTTGATTATAATTCTAACGAAATAGATAGTACTACTAAGATGATACAAGATAAATATCCTCATCTAGCTGTTGAGAATTGGAGACAAGTTGCACCAGAATTAGACTTATTGGTTAATCAAGTAAAAACCAATCAGTATGTAATTAGAATCATCATAATCATTGCTTTAATATTTGGTATCATCAATACACTTTTAATGTCAGTATTAGAGAGAAGCCATGAAATAGGAATGATGTTAGCTATAGGATTAAACAAAGGAAAAACAATGTTATTAATCATCATTGAGTCACTTTGTCTAAGTCTAGTTGCCGGACCTATAGGTATCTTACTTGGTAAGCTAGTAATAGCTTATTATGGTGTTCATGGATTAGATCTTAGTTCTATGGCTAAAAGTCTAGAACAATGGGGAATTGACCCTATCATCAAAATGCAGGTACACAGTGATACTTATATTGGTGTATTTGTCTTAATTGCAGTTACCAATTTATTAGCATCAATATATCCTGCGATTAAAGCCATTAAATTAAAACCTGCTGAAGCAATTAGAAAATAAACAATTATGAATAAAGTAATAGAAGTAAACGGAGTTGAAAAGATATATAACCCAGACACTTTACCTGTTCATGCTCTTAGAGGTATTAATATGGAAGTTAAAGAAGGAGAATTTACAGCAATAGTTGGCCCTTCTGGATGTGGTAAGTCTACCCTTTTAAATATTATTGGTGGAATTGACAATCCTACTTCAGGTGGAATTAGAGTTGGCGGAATTGATATCAGCACTTTATCTTCTAATCAATTGATCGATTTTAGAAAAGAGAACATTGGTTTTGTTTTCCAAGCCTACAACCTAATCCCAGTATTAACAGCAAAAGAGAATGTAGAATTTGTTATGTTGTTACAAAACAAATCTAAAGCTGAAAGAACACACAGATCTGAAGAATTACTAAATGCTGTTGGCTTAGATGATAAAATGACTAAACGTCCTTCCGAATTATCAGGTGGTCAGCAACAAAGAGTAGCAGTTGCTAGAGCATTAGCTTCTAAGCCTAAATTTATATTAGCAGATGAACCTACTGCAAACTTGGATTCTACATCTACTTCTACCCTTTTAGATATCATGAAAGAAATGAATGAAAAAGAAGGAATTACCTTTGTATTTTCTACGCATGATCAAAGAGTAATAGATAAAGCAAGAAGAGTTTTAACGATTGAAGATGGTGTAGTAGTTAAAGATGAAAGGAAATAGAATGAAAAGAATCCTTCTACTCTTTATTATAATTATTAGCATTAATGCTAAAGCTCAAAGTAAGTTTGAAGTAAATGGCTATGTAAAGTTTATGCAAACTGTATTACCATTACCAGATACTATCAGAGCAGCATTTGGTACCGATGTATTAGCGACCAACTTAGTTCATCATAGACTTAACATGGCTTATTATGCAAATGACAGACTTACTTTTAAAGCTGAGTTGAGAGATAGATTAATGTATGGTGACTTAGCTGCTGCAATGGGCAGCCAAGCAGATTTAGGGAATGATGTATTTACATTATCTACTTATCTAATAGAAGGAAATAATCTTTACTGGCATTTAATATTTGATAGAATGTATGGGGAATACATTTCTGGAGATTGGGAAATTAGAGCTGGTAGACAAAGAATAAACTGGGGAATTAACACCATTTATAACCCTAACGATATATTTAACGCGGCAAACTTCTTCGATTTCGATTATGAAGAAAGATCAGGTTCTGATGCAATAAGAATAACTAAATATGCAGGCGTATCTTCTAGCTTCGAATTAGCTTTTAAATACTTTGATAAGGTGGAAGATGCCGTTGGAGCATTATTATGGAAAACAACTAAATGGAATTATGATCTTCAATTTCTTGGTGGAGTAAGTCAGATGGATGCTGTAATTGGCTGTGGATGGTCTGGTTATATTAAAGAAAAATACGGATTTAAAGGAGAAGCATCTTATTTTCAACCATATCAAAATCTAGATTCTACTGGTACAATGGTGTATAGTTTAGCAACAGATTTCTCCTTAAAAGAAGATTGGCTGTTTATGGGAGGGGTTTTATACAACCAACAAGCTGCTAGTGCTAGCAATAGCGCATTAGATATGGGACAGGCTTTAACTAGTTTAAATTCTAGTGTAAACATGTCTGCTAAAAATTTATCGACTACAGCATGGACTTTTATGGCAATTGTATCTAAGCCAATTAATGCCCAGTTGGCTTGGAGCACAGCACTAATAGCAATGCCGCATAAAGATTTAAATACAGGTATATGGGTTAATACCATTACTTATTCTGTAAAAGACAATTGGGATATAGATCTAGTTAATCAAACCATATTAACACAAAGCCAAGATATGTTGGGTGGTATTAATATGATGAACTTTAGATTAAAGTACGCCTATTAAGATCTTTCTATCATTGGATGAAAAGTTTCTTTATTTTTATTTTACTATTTATATTTACATCTAACAAAATGAAAAGTCATGGGTAGAGCATTTGAATATCGCAGAGCTGCAAAAGAAAAAAGATGGGGTAAAATGTCTAAAGTTTTTCCAAAATTAGGAAAAGCTATTACTGTTGCTGCCAAATCTGGCGGTGATGACCCTGAAACTAATTCAGCCCTAAGAACTGCTATACAGAATGCGAAGTCTGAGAACATGCCAAAAGACAACATTGAAGCTGCAATCAAAAGAGCAGCTGGTAAAGATGCTGC
>JBELBA010000192.1:0-3922 GCA_042095635.1 Chitinophagales bacterium | reverse complement strand
GTCAATTAAGTAAGCTTCAGCATATTGATCTCCACCAATAACCTCTGGGCCTAAGTTATCCTTGATATCACAAGAAAAACAAAAGACAGCAATTAATACAGTGATAAAATTTCTAATATATAAGTTCATTATTATTCAGCAGTTTCTAGTACTTCTTTGAAGAAATTAACATAAGCATCTAAGTATTCAGACTCTTCCTGAGCACCAAGTACTGGCTTATCTGTATTTGCTATTTCTTCTCTAAATACTGGATCGATATTCTCGTTACCAACGATTAAAGCATCAGAATATTTCATTGCACCCATATTAAGTGATTTGAAGTCTCCTGCTTTAAATGCTTCTAAGTCTCCTGCTTCTAGCGGATCGTCATCAAAATCTACTTTCTTTTCAAATCCATCAGCAAAAACTTCTGGGAAAGCATTTTCATATAAAGAATAAACCGCTTTTGTTCCATCATAGATTGGCTCATCCTTATACATTGTCTTTAAGTACATTGGAATTAAAGATGTCATCCATCCATTACAATGAATTAAATCTGGCTTCCATCCCAACTTCACAACTGTTTCTAGAACACCTTTACAGAAGAATGCTGTTCTCATATCATTATCATCGTGGAATTTGTTAGTATCATCTCTAAATACACTTTTTCTCTTAAATAAGTCTTCATTATCTAAAAAGTAAACTTGTATTTTAGCTTCTGGTAATGAAGCCACTTTGATGATTAACGGATTATCCTCATCGTTAACAGTAATATTGATTCCAGAAAGCCTTACTACCTCATGAAGTCTGTGTCTTTTCTCGTTGATTGTACCAAATCTAGGCATCAAAACTCTGATTTCATATTCATTCTTTTGAATATACGGGGCAAGATATCTTACTATTTTTGCAATTGAAGACTGCTCTAAATAGGGTGACATTTCTTGAGTGACAAACAAAATTCTCTTTTTACTCATATTCCTCTGTTTTCTTATCTAAACCTATATCTTTGTTAAAGATTTAATCTGCAAAAATAAGTAATTTTATTTACAGCACTTGTATTATAAGGTCCTTAATTAAAAGAATATTCAAATAATTGCTAATATGAAACTCATACACCACTCAGAGGTCTTAGTGCGGTTGCAAGCAGAACTGGAACTTAAAGGACAAGTTGGTTTTGTGCCAACGATGGGAGCACTTCATATGGGGCATATATCTTTGGTAGAGAATTCTATTAAAGAAAATGACTTTACAATCGTAAGTATTTTTGTAAATCCTACACAATTTAATGAAACGTCAGACCTTGAAAATTATCCAAAGGATATCGATAAGGATTTGGCCATGTTAAAAGACTTTGACGTAGATTATGTATTTATTCCATCTGTATCTGAAATGTATCCAGAACCAGAGTTAGTTAATGATCAAACTTCTCTTGACTTAGGTGGATTGGAAGACAAATTGGAAGGTAAAGAAAGGCCTGGCCATTTCAACGGAGTAGTACAGATTATGTCTAAGTTATTGGAATTAGTTCAGCCGAATCAACTTTACTTAGGACAAAAGGATTATCAGCAAGTACTTGTGATTAGTAGGTTAATTGCAGTGAAAGAATGGGTAATCAATGTAAGAATGATTGAGACTTACAGAGAGTCGAATGGTTTAGCCATGAGCTCTAGAAATGAAAGACTAAGCCCACAGGACAGGGACGCTGCAAGTATTGTTTTCGATACTTTAAATTATATTAAAGATTGCCCCAAAAATATTTCCCCTGAATCACTTTCTGCAGCTGCTATTAAAAGATTAGAAAATGAGCCTATATGCAAGCATGTAGAGTACTTTGATCTATTAGATGCGTCTACACTAGAACCAATTTTAGAATGGTCGAAGGGTAAAGAATACATTGCTTGTGTAGCCATTGAAACGGATAAGGTGAGATTGATAGATAATATGTTTATTTAATTTCTTAATTTTGCATCACTATGATGATCTCAAGAATTAAGTCGAAAATCCACAGAGTTGCAGTTACTCAAGCGGAATTAAATTATGTAGGAAGCATCACAATTGATGAAGACCTATTAGATGCAGCCGGAATTATTGAAGGTGAAAGATGCACAATTGTAAATATTAATAATGGTTCTAGAATGTCTACTTACACTATCAAAGGTGAAAGAGGTAGTGGAGTTATTTGTTTAAATGGTCCTTCAGCAAGAATTAACAGTCCTGGTGATTTAATTATTATCATGTCTTACTGTTTAATGGATTTTGAAGAAGCTAAAGACTTTACGCCAACTGTGATTTTCCCGAAGGAAGGAAATAAGTTATAATCGAAGTCTTTGAAGAGCCAGATTCTTGCAGTCATAAAGTATATCTTTTTTCTTAGTATTGGCTTTGGTATTTTATTGTTTTTAGTAAAAAACCAAGGTGCTGATCAAGTTAAAAAGTTTTATGAATTAGATGCAGAATCTTCTTCAATTGCTTCCGAATATAGCAAAGACAAACAAATTCAATCTTTAGCATTAAAAATAAAGAATGAGCACCAATGGATGTATCAAAATCCTAGCGCCGCTTCAGCTCAAAGAGTAGAAGCATTAAATACGCTAGAGCAAGAATTGGTCTCTAAATTTAAATGGTCAGAACTTATTTTACTTGGTTTGAGTAAAATAGGTTTTGACCTTTCTAAAGCAAATTATTTTTGGATATTTCTATCCATGTTTTTTGCCTTACTATCTCATTACATTAGAGCAATTAGATGGAATTTATTGATCCATCCTATGGGTTATAAACCAAGAAGTATTAATTCATTCTTTGCTGTAATGATTGGTTATGTAGCTAATCTTGTCATCCCAAGGATGGGAGAAGTATCTAGATGTGCTATATTAAGTAAAAGCGAAAAAATTTCTGCCGATAAGTTGATTGGTACCGTCATTGTTGAAAGAGCTGTAGATTTAATTAGTTTATTAAGTTTAACACTAATTACATTTGTTTTTCAATTAGATATAATTCTAAGTTTTTTCACAGCGGTTGGAGATGAAAAACAAGTTGAAATTTTTACGATAAAGAATTTAGCCATTCTATTGGGAGTTGTTTTAATCCTATTTTCAATATTTAAGTTTGGGGTGAGGTTCTTTTTAAAACTAATTAGTGGATCTAAGTTCTTTTTTAAGATGACTAGAATGATTGCAGGCTTGCGAGCAGGTTTAAAATCGATTAGTCAATTAAAGAGCAAGCGATTATTTATTTTTTACACTTTATCGATTTGGTTCTGCTATTTTTTAATGATTTATTTAGCTTTCCCATCTTATGCTCCAACTAATGACTTATCAATGTTTGCAGGACTTTCTTCCTTAGTAATTGGTAGTTTTGGAATGGTTGCTCCAGTACAGGGAGGAATAGGAGCTTATCATTGGTGTTTACAAAAATGTTTGGAGTTATATGGTATAAGTTCAAATGATGGCTTAACTTTAGCATTCATAGTGCATACTGCACAAACATTATTAGTTATTATATTAGGTGTAGTTTCAATAATGTTTGTGCCAATGTTTACAAAAAAAAAGAGATAAAATGGATAAATTACAAGTAATCAAAGACAAGATAGTTGATGCTGTTGAAGTAGAAAGGTTAGTAAATAGATGGAAATTGAAAGATGATACCATAGTATTTACTAATGGTTGTTTTGATTTATTACATAAAGGTCATTTTGAGTATTTAGCTAAAGCAGCCTCTTTGGGAGATAGAGTAGTAATTGGATTAAATTCTGATGCTTCTGTAAAAGCTTTAAAAGGAGAAAATAGACCTATTAATAATGAAGAAGCTAGATCACTAGGCTTAGCTTCTTTACATCTTTCTGATGCTATTGTAGTATTTGATGGTGATACACCAGCAGCTTTAATAGAATTAATCGAACCTGATGTTTTAGTTAAAGGGGGAGATTGGAATAAAGAGGATATAG
>JBELBA010000191.1:0-3941 GCA_042095635.1 Chitinophagales bacterium | reverse complement strand
GCAGCCCTAGCTATGATGGAAATACAATTAGCAGATATTGGTGACATTGTTCTATCTGGACAAATGCACGAACAAGGATTTGGTGCTATTGATGCCACAATTATGGATAGGTACCTAGATGATTACTACACTTATACTGCTAGTGCTCAGATTAACTTGCATAAATTTTTACCAGCATGGGTTAATTTTAATATTCCGTTTTATGCCTCAAATACAAAGACCGTAAGTACACCAAGATATGATCCTTTCCAAGGAGATACTAGATTAAAAGATAAGTTGAATGCTATGCGAGACCAAGGAGAATCCTTGTCTAAAATCACTGCCACTAGAGACTCTGCTTCTACTGTAGAAACTAACAAATCCTACAATTTCACTAATGTAAAAAAGAACAAAGGAAAGAATGCAACCAAACCGCATATATATGATATATCCAATGTAAGTTTAACCTACAGGCATGTAGAAAACAATAAATCTAACCCTTTTGTAGCGAGAAATAGTAGAACCACAGAACAAGGAATTATCTCTTATAATTATGGTCATTCCCCAAAAAATTATAAGCCGTTTTATAAGTTAATTGGAAGGAATAAATTATTAAAACCTATTAAGCAATTTAACTATACATTAGGCTTTAATACCATTGCCATGACTTCTAATATGAATCGACAAATTGGAGAAGTTAGATTGAGGTCTTTTGGAGATGAGGTGCAATTACCAAGTTATCAAAACAAGCGTTTCGATTGGAATAGAACTTATGCTTTAAAGCACAAGCCTGCCAAATCTATAGATTTGTCTTTTAATGCTGCTACCACGTCCTTCTTAAATGAAGATAGAGACAGTACAACAAGAAGAGGAATTAGAAGATCTATCATTGATAGTCTTCAGCACAACTGGGAAAATGACAATACGATTGGAGTTATCACTGCATATAATCAAAATACTAGTGCTTCCTATAAACTCCCTTTTAAGCATCTACCCTACCTAAGTTGGATGAATGTTACAGCAAAACATACTACTAAATACAATTGGAATGGTTCTAATTTAATCTTACCTGCCTTAGGTAATACAATTAGTAATGGACAGAACATTTCGCTTAATATGAATATTAAGTCTAGAACACTTTATAGAGAAATTAAAGCCTTAAATAAAGACATCAATAAATTGTTCGAAACAGATGATAAAAAGAAGAAAGATAAAGACAAGAAGACTAAAGGAAAAAAGGATAAGAAAAAACCTAAACGTAAAGGACAGTCTACTGCTAGTAAGATGTTTAAGAAAGGAATTACTGGTATAAAAACGACCTCTATTGGTTATACAGAATCTAAAACAACTATTGTCCCTGGATTTCAGCCAGATCCATTATTTATTGGTCAGAGTGGAATTAACCCATATACTGGAGACCCTGGTTTAGGCTTTACTTTCGGCTTACAACCATTCTTTAACCAAGATGCAACAAGCTCGGAGTGGTTAGATAATCTTTCCAATCCAGATAAAGAAGTATTCAATCAAATAGATAGTACATCTATATTACAAGAAGTTATCTGGACAGAAGGACAAAATATCAATGCCAAATTTGGTGTAGAATGGATTAAATCTTTAAGAGTAGATCTAAATTGGAAGAGAGATTATACTTCAGCTGCTAGTGGATATTACACCAATTCTATTGGTGCTTTTACACCAGAAAATGAGAACACTTATTTCCAATTATTAAATCAAAGAACACAAGGTAACTTCAAGTTTACTTATATCAGTGCTCCAAGTTCTTTTACTGGAAATAATCTTAGAAATGATAGTACAATATTTGAGAACTTTTTAGGACAAAGATTAAGGGCCTCTACATTATTAGCTAGTGATCAAAGACCCCATGGCGTAGATTCAATTGGAAATCTTGGATATACTTATGGTAATGGTCCTAACACGCAACAAGTATTAATTCCTGCATTTATCGCTGCCTACTCTGGAAGAGAAGTTGTTGAAGATGATCAGTTTTTTAGAGATCCAAGTTCTTTTAAACAGATCGTTCCATTGCCTAATTGGAGAATTACATATAATGGTTTGGCAAAATTAAAGCCATTAAAGAAGTTCTTCAGCAATATTAAAGTCTCACACAATTATACATCAACTTATGCATTTAACTCCTTCCAATCCGATCCTGGATTTGATGAAAAAGTAGAATTAAGCTTCCAAGAAAGTAGATTAGATACCAATGGTAACTTCTACCAAGAAGATCTTATAAGTCAAGTCACTATTACCGAGAAATTTGCTCCATTAATTAAGTTTGATGTTACCATGAAAAACAACTTCAGTTATAAGATAGAATTCTCTAGATCTAGAACAGCTAACTTAAGTTTTGCAACGCTAAATGTCAATGAACAAAAATCTAAAGAAGTAAGATTTGGTACAGGATATAAAATTCCAGCAGGCTTATGGATTAAATTTGGTTCTGTTGATTATCGCACGGTTAAACCAATTAATGTAGAAGTGTCTTATGGAATTAAAGATAACATCACTACCCTTTATGGAATAACCAATGAGAATCGAACGCATACAGGAGGAACCAAGAAAACATCGACAACCGTCTCGGCAGATTATGATCCTAATGTACACATGAACTTGAAGTTTATGTTCGATTATTCTAAGGTTGTTCCTTATACATCTAATAACTATCCTGTAACTAATCTACAAGTGTATATACTACTGACTTATAGATTATAGAATCTTTTTTTATCTTAGCACAAAATTAGCATTATGAAAATCGTTGAAGACGTTTTATATACAAAAGACCACGAGTGGGCAAAAGTAGAAGGTAACATTGTAACAGTAGGTATTACTGACTTCGCACAAAGAGAATTAGGAGACATCGTTTATATTGAAATCGAATCCGAAGGTGAAGATTTAGCGCAAGAAGATGTGTTTGGTACTGTTGAAGCAGTTAAAACTGTTGCTGATTTATTTATGCCAATCTCAGGTAAAGTTGTTGAAGTAAACGCTGGATTAGAAGATGCTCCAGAAACTTTAAACACAGACCCTACAGGTGAAGGGTGGTTAGTTAAAATTGAAGTAACAGATGCAAGTCAATTAGATGCATTAATGGATGCTGCAGCGTATAAAGATTTAATCAATGCATAAGCATTAGATTAACAAATTAAATTTAAAGCCCAAATGTTCGTAAGATCAAATATTTACGCCTTCATTTGGGCTTTTTTAATCTTTATACTTTCCTTAGCAAGTAGCAGTTCCTTTCCAAAAGGAGATATTCTTACATTTGATAAGCTACTTCACTTACTTTTCTATTTAATCTTAACAGTCCTTGTTCTTTATGGATTGAAAAGACAATATACTTTTCCCAAAATTCGTTCAAAAGCAGATATAGTCGCTTTAGTATCCTGTTCTATTTATGGATTATTAATAGAATATATGCAGCCGATAATTTCGGATAGATTTGCGTCATTCTCAGATTTTTTGGCTAATTTTATAGGGAGTGTATTAGGATTAATCGCTTTTAAAATTATCTACAAAATATAAATTAGATATGTCTAAACTGATTGCAAGATTATTGGTATCGCTTAAACTAGCTAAGCAAAACGATCCAATTATTGAAACTTTAACAAGTGAAGAGAAAGGTGCAATTATTAACGTTTCTACTTATGGAGCTTTAATGTTGTTATCTATCATTCTTCATGCAACTAGAGTATACCCATCAATTATTACCTATATTTTATCTATCATCTTGGTTCCTGCATTAATTACAGCATTAATCAGATTGTTATTTACAAAACAAATCATCAAGAAAGATGATAAAGATGACAAAAAACCAGCTTTCTTAATAAAGAAATATAGCTATGTAGACATCAATAAGAGATACAAGCCTACATTTATGGCCTTAGGATTTATCTTCGTTTTCGGTTTCTTATTCTTAGTTATAAATTGGAGAGAAATTGAAG
>JBELBA010000190.1:0-3986 GCA_042095635.1 Chitinophagales bacterium | reverse complement strand
ATATTATTATTAGGATCTGGAGGAAGAGAACATGCACTTGCAAGAAGTATTGCGGCGAGTTCTAAATGTGAAGAATTGTTTATTGCGCCAGGAAATCCTGGAACAATTGCTTTAGGTACTAACTTAGCTATAGGAGTTAATGACTTTGATGGTATCAAATCAGCAGTTCTTGAGCATAATATTAATATGGTTGTAGTTGGTCCTGAGGATCCTTTGGTAAATGGAATTAGAGACTTTTTTGAAGCAGATGATTCCATTAAAGCTATTCCGGTAATTGGTCCAAAAGCAAAAGGTGCTCAATTAGAAGGATCTAAGGATTTTTCTAAAGAGTTTATGTTTAGAAATAATATTCCTACTGCTCAGTATAAGACCTTTGATGAATCTAGCATAGAAGAGGGTTATACTTTTTTAGAATCATTAAAAGCACCATATGTTTTAAAAGCAGATGGATTAGCAGCTGGTAAGGGTGTATTAATTATTGAAGATTTAGCAGAGGCAAAAGCATCGTTAAAAGAAATGATTTCGGAAGCTAAGTTTGGAGATGCTTCTTCTAAGGTTGTTATTGAAGAGTTCTTAACAGGAATTGAGATTTCTGTATTTGCTATGACAGATGAGAAAGGATATGTCATCCTTGGCAATGCTAAAGATTATAAAAGAATAGGAGAAGGTGATACCGGATTAAATACTGGTGGAATGGGATGTGTTTCTCCAGTTCCTTTTGCAGGTGAGGAATTCTTAAATAAAGTAGAAGAACAAGTAATTAAGCCTACCATTGATGGGATGATTAAAGAAGATCTTGGTTATAGAGGTTTTGTTTATTTCGGATTAATGAATATTAATGGTGAACCATTTGTTATAGAATATAATGCTAGAATGGGTGATCCTGAGACAGAGATCATTATGCCTAGAATTAAGAATGATTTTGTAGAAATTTTAGAGGCTACAGTTAATCAAACGATTGAAGATGTTAAAATAGATTTAGATCCTAGACATGCAGCAACAGTGATTATGGTTTCTGGTGGTTATCCTGAAGCTTATCCTAAAGGTAAAGTGATTACAGGAACTAGTGATGTTAAAGATTCTATTGTTTTTCATGCTGGCACCAAATTGGAAGGGGATCAATTAGTGACATCTGGAGGTAGAGTATTAGCTATTACTTCTTTTGGTGCTGATATATTTGAAGCATTAGAAACTTCTTATACTTCTATGAAGCAGATCAATTTTGAGGGTGCATTCTATAGAAAAGATTTAGGATTCGATTTAAAGAAATATAAGTTAGAAGCTTAGTTTTTACTTGATAATTAATAGGACAAAGTAGCTCATTTGGGCTACTTTTTTTATGTCTCGATATTGTGGCTTTTCTATTCTGTCTTCTGTCTTGTAATAACTATATTTGTTTATAAACCAGCGAAGTATAATATGAAAGGAATAGTATTAGCAGGAGGTTCAGGGACTAGGTTACATCCTATTACTATGGCTGTGAGTAAGCAGTTATTACCAATCTATAACAAACCAATGGTTTATTATCCGATTTCGGTATTGATGTTAGCCGGGATAAGAGAGATCTTAATTATTTCTACACCACATGATATGCCAATGTTTCAAAGGTTATTGGGTTCTGGAGAGCAATTGGGTTGTAAATTTACTTATGAGATTCAATATGAACCAAACGGATTAGCGCAAGCTTTTGTTATTGGTGAGGACTTTATTGGTGATGACTCTGTAGCATTGGTATTAGGAGATAATATATTCTATGGTACAGGTTTAGATAGTTTAGTTGAAAGTTGTAATAATCCAGAAGGAGGATACATTTTCGCTTACAGAGTTTCTGATCCAGAAAGATATGGCGTTGTCGAGTTTGATGAGAATGACGTAGCTATTTCATTAGAGGAAAAACCAGAACATCCGAAATCAAATTATGCAGTACCTGGTTTATATTTTTATGATAATGATGTAGTTGAAATCGCAAAAACGATTAAACCAAGTGAAAGAGGAGAGTACGAAATAACAGATGTCAATAAAGAATACTTGAAAAGAGGAACTTTAAAAGTAGCTACATTGACAAGAGGGACTGCGTGGTTAGATACTGGAACAATTAGTTCTTTAATGCAGGCTTCTAATTTTGTGCAAGCCATTGAAGAAAGACAAGGATTTAAAATTGGATGTATCGAAGAGATCGCCTTTAGAAAAGGTTTTATTGACGGTGACCAATTAAGAAAAATAGCCGAACCATTGGTTAAAAGTGGTTATGGTAAGTATTTGATAGATTGTATTGAAAAAGGTTATCATCAATGAATAAAATATTAGTTACAGGTGGAGCAGGGCATGTAGGATCTTGTCTTGTTGATGGATTAATTAAAGATCCAAATAACATAGTTGTTGTAGTAGATAACCTATTAACAGGTAGGTTAGATAAAGTTCCTACAGAGGCAGAGAATTGTAAGTTTATTAGATGTAACGTTAACGATTATGAAGATATCTCAGGTGTGATGTTATCTTATCAGTTCGATTATGTTTTCCATTATGCAGCTTTAGTAGGTGTGCAAAGAACTTTGGATAATCCAGTTGCAGTATTAAGAGATATTGATGGTATCGAGAATGTTTTAAACTTGTGTAAGAATACAGGTGTTAAAAGAGTATTTTATTCTTCTTCTTCTGAAGTTTATGGTGAGCCTGTAGAGTTTCCTCAGAATGAATTTACAACGCCTTTAAACTCCAGGTTACCTTATGCAATTGTAAAGAATGTTGGTGAAGCTTTCTTAAGGTCTTACCATAAAGCATACGGTTTAGAGTATACGATCTTTAGATTCTTTAATACATACGGACCAAAAGCAAGTACTGATTTCGTTGTAACAAAGTTTATCAACTTAGCTTTAAATAATAAAGACATCACGATATACGGAGACGGTTCTCAGACCAGGACTTTCTGCTATAGTGATGATAATATAGAGGCATGTCTAAATGCTTTTAATAATGATCAGATTGTTAATGATGTTGCCAATATAGGTAATGACTTGGAAACAACAATATTAGAATTAGCACAGACGATTATAAAGATTACTAATTCTAGTTCTAAGGTTTTACATCTTCCTGCTTTAGAAGAAGGGGACATGACAAGAAGAAAACCTGATACTACAAAAATGAAGCAATTATTAGGTAGAGACTTATTGTCTTTAGAAGAAGGAATCAAAAAGATTATTGAATCAGGAAAATTCAGTTAGATGAAGATCGTAATTAGTGGAGATCATGCAAGTCCAGCTTTAAAATCAGTTGTTAAAAACCATTTAGAGCAAAATGGTTATGAAGTAAATGATTTAGGACCATTTACAGATGATTCTGTAGATTATCCAGATTTTGCTCATCAATTATGTGAAGTGATTGAAGCAGACCAAGCTGAACTTGGAATATTAATCTGTGGATCCGGACAAGGCGTTGCAATGTCTGCCAATAAGCATCAATCTATCAGAGCAGCTTTATGCTGGAATGAAGAAATTGTTCAATTATCTAAAGAACATAATAATGCGAATGTTTTATGTTTTGGAGCTAGATTCATTAATGAGTCTTTAGCTTTAAAAATGGTAGATACATTTGTAAATGTTCCTTTTGAAGGCGGAAGACACGAAAGAAGAGTGAATAAGATTAGCTGCTAATTAAACTAATGGCTGGCGTTTACATTCATATCCCTTTTTGTAAAAAGGCCTGTTATTATTGCGATTTTCATTTCACAACAAATGCAAAATACCATGATAGAATGGTGGATGCTATTTGTACAGAGATTTCTTTGAAGAAGGATGTTCTTCAATCTATAAATCCTACAACTATTTACTTTGGAGGAGGAACACCTTCCATTTTAAATAAAGATCAGTTTAACAAAATCTTTGATGCTTTAGATCGATACATTGATTTTGATCTGATTGAAGAATGTACCATTGAGGCTAATCCTGATGATATTCATTTAGCTTTATTAAATGATCTTAAAAAGACCC
>JBELBA010000189.1:0-4051 GCA_042095635.1 Chitinophagales bacterium | reverse complement strand
GTTGGAACAGTAGATTCTGCTTTATTAGGAACAGGCTCTACTTCTAAAGGACAAATTAGATTTATAACAATTCCTGCATTAACAACAGTGACTGATTCTTTAGACTTAGCTGACGAAAATCTATTTGGAAATATAAGTTTCCAATTAAAGTCAATGGAAACCTTAGAGTATAGTGGTCCTATTGATGTTGATTCTTCTATTGCAATTTCTCTTGTAGTAAGAGATTTGCTTATTGAAAGTGGAACAGGTAATAAGCAAGCCTTAATAGATGGTGGTTTGATTGAAAGTGATACATTGGTTAAAGACACAATGGTACAGACTATTGATTTAGAAGCTGATCTTACAATAAGTCAAGTTACCTTAGCAGGAGGTTCTTTTAATTATAGTCTTTCTTCAACATTTGCAACAGACTTAAATATCGGATTAAGAATACCAGATTTAATTGATTCTAACGGGACTGAGTTTAATACAATCATCGCCTTAGATTACAGTGGAAGTATTCCAGTTTCTGATGCAGATTCTATAGATTTAGAAGGTTATGATTTAAGAATCATGGAGCCAGGAGATACAGCAGGTGCCGTTACAGTAATTTACTATGCTGTTTTAGAAAGTCAAGATGATATTACTTTTACAGACAACATATTCTTCTCTTTTGGAGCTTCGATAACTAATATTAAGATTAATGAAGCAAGAGGTGATTTTGGAAGATTAGAAATACCTGCTATTGATACTTCAATTAATTTCGATTTATATGATGCTCAGTTTAGCGGTAAAATAATTTTCGCAGAACCATCACTTGCAGTAATATTCTCTAACTCATTTGGTTTACCAGTAGGAATTAATTTCGAAATGACAGGGTTTAATACTAATACAGGTGCAACCGCTGAAGTTGGAAATTTTAATGCTGATAATTTAATTATTGAAGCACCTGATTCTGTAGGACAAACAGTAGTTGATACTTTTTTAGTAGATGAGTCTAATGGTTTAAGTGATTTATTTGCGCTTCCACCTAATGGAATGAACTTAATTTTAGGAGTAGTTACTAATCCAGATTCTACAGTTGTAGCAGATAACTTTATTTCAGACTCTAGCAGTATAGGAGCTGAAGTACAAGTATCAATACCATTTGTAGGTAGAATAGAGAACTTTGAATTGAAAGATACTATTGCATTTACGTTAGGGCAAGATATCGATGTAGAGAAATCAACTTTAACTTTAAACTTATTAATTGAAAATGATTTTCCTGTAACGGTAGGAATGCAATTAACTTTCTTAGATGTTGAAGGAACGGAATTAGGAAAATTATTTGAAGGAAATTTTTCTGATTCGCTATTTGCTGCAAGCACAGTTGATGAAAGTGGTGAATTAATTGCTCCTTCTTCTAGACAAAAGCAAATAGTATTAAGCGGAGACAAAGCAAATATGCTGGCGGATGCTGCATATATTGTAATTGGTGGAAGTCTAAGTACTACTGGAGCAGAAGCTGCAGAACCAGTTGATATTACATTTTATTCCCATTACGGTTTTAGTATCAAAATGGGAATTTTAGTTTCAGTAAACACGGATGACTTACTTCCGTTTATGAATAATTAATATGAATAAGAAGTCATATATAATATTGAGTTTACTGCTGTTAATTGGTTTTAAAGGACTAAAAGCACAGCAAGAGTTCTCTATGCATTATTTAGGCAAGAATGTATATCAATCTTTACATTTGAATCCTGCTTTTATGCCAGAGCAGGATAATTATGGAATTATCTCTCATTACTTCAATTTTTCTCATAGTGGATTCGCACTAGAAGATGCATTATTCCAGAATGATACTGGATGGTATGATATCAGGATTGATTCTATGTTGGAGGCAATGAAAGAAGGAAACAACTTCTTAAATGTAAATAACACGATTGAAATCCTTTCTTTTAAATGGAAATATAGAAGGCAATACTATGCTTTTGGAATTCAAGAAAAACTAAATACTACATTCTATTATCCTAAAGACTTTATGTCTTTAGCTTTAAAAGGCAATGCTGCACATATTGGAGATACACTTGATATTGGTTTAGGTCTTAAGGCTAATCATTATAGAGAGTATTACTTTAACTATATGCATAAAGTTAAAAGATGGGATCTTGGATTTAGAGTTAAATTATTAACAGGATTTGAGAATCTATCTGTAAAAGCTAGAAAGGATTCTACATTTTTTGTTACTAGTGAGGATTATAGCCTACATGCGTCTTATGCTTATAATATTAATATGGCCGGACATTCTAGAATACAAGGGTTAATTGATGGTACTTCTGATGCAAGCACTTTTGCTGATCCTGCTTATTTTATGAACTTTAGTAACCTTGGTTTAGGTTTCGATTTAGGTGGTGTATACACGGTAGATAAGAAACTGAAATTAAGTATCTCTTTGTTGGACATCGGAGCTATTCATTGGAAGAATGATGTAGCTAATCAAACAATCATAGGAGAGCACGAATTTTCTGGTTTAGATGTCTTTGAAATTACTACTTCAGATGGCGTTAACGGATTTGGTAATGAAGCAACTTCTATCCAAGATACATTCACAGCTAACAATGTATATACAGAGGCTTCGTTGCCATTTAAGACTAATTTAGTGCCTAAGCATTACATGTCAGTTAACTATAATTTAGTTGATTCATTTATGGTTAGTGCAATATGGTATGGAGAATACTTTGAAGGGTATCATCCTGGATTCTCTTTTGGATTAAACAAACAAGTATGGAAGATTATGAACTTAGGAGTTAATTACTCTGTCAAGAATAGATCTTATACTAACCTTGGTGGTAGTGTAGTTTTAAACTTAGGTCCAATTCAAATCTATGCCATGTCTGATAACTTCTATTCATTGTTAGATTACAGATCTGTTAGAAATATAAATCTTAGATGGGGATTAAATGCCAGGTTCACTGTAATTAGACCAAGATACAGAGCTAAGGAAGGATAGTTAAACAATTGACTATTAGATATAAAAAAAGCCAAACGATATGTTTGGCTTTTTTTATGCATAAATATTATTGAAGCTTACATTTTTTCAGGAACATTAATTCCTAGTAAACTCATCATTTTATCAATAGTACTTGCAGTAAACTTACATAAAGCAATTCTAAAGGCCATAGCCGCTTTATCTTCTTCTTTTAATACACTATACTGACCATAGAAAGAACTAAAGCTCTTAGCTAATTCATAAGCGTAATTTGCGATATGAGAAGGGTCCATTTTACTAGCAGCTTCTTTAATAACATCATTAGCTTTAAAGATAAGTTGTGCTAGACTTCTTTCTTCTTCTTTAAGATCAGTGTATGCAATAGGATCTTCATCTAATACAGGTGCACTTCTTAAGATAGACTTTATCCTTGCATGTGTGTATTGTATAAAAGGTCCTGTTTGTCCTTGAAATTCAATGGATTCTTCAGGATTAAACATGATTCCTTTCTTAGGGTCTACTTTTAATAGATAGAATTTTAAGGCACCCATTCCAATATTATGAAATAGCGCTTCAGACTCTTCAGTAGTGAAGTTGTCTATCTTACCTTTGTCTTCTGTTCTTGACTTAGCTGTATTATACATTTCAGCAATTAAATCATCTGCGTCTACGACTGTTCCTTCTCTAGACTTCATCTTACCGGATGGTAGCTCCACCATTCCATAAGAAAGGTGATAGATACCTTGTGCATGAGGTTTATCAAAATGCTTCAATACAAGTTGTAGTACTTTAAAGTGATAGTCTTGCTCGTTACCAACTACATACACAGATCTATCCATTTTATGATCGTCATATTTTAATTGTGCCGTACCAATGTCTTGTGTCATATATACAGAAGTACCATCAGCTCTTAATAATAGCTTATGATCTAATCCGTCTTTTTCTAAATCAATCCAAATTGATCCATCCTCTTTCTTAAAGCAAGCTTTATTTGCTAATCCTTCTTCAACCTGAGACTTTCCTAAAAGGTAAGTGTTAGATTCATAATAATTCTGATCAAAGTCTACACCTAAACTATTGTAAGTAACTTCAAAACCTTTA
>JBELBA010000188.1:0-4058 GCA_042095635.1 Chitinophagales bacterium | reverse complement strand
AGTTCTATTAACTCTTCTCTGCTTAAATTAGACTTTAAAGCATCCTTTTCATCGTTGGCTTGGTTAAAATGTTTATTACATAAAGATCTCCAGTCTTTAATGTATGCTCTTGAAATTTGCGCATTTTTAAAATTGAATGTTTCAATCTTCAATAAGTTAACATCAAATGGTTTTTCTGGGAATTCTTTTAAGATCTTAGCAAACTCATTATTCAAGAGTTCAAGATTATGATTCATTCTATCAATTTTATCTTGATCTTTACTTTCAGCATATTTCTCGTTGAAATCAATTTTAGCTCTTAATTTAGGATATAAGTAACCTATTCTAAAATTATAATGGGATATCCTCTTATCTAATGCATAGAAAGTTTCCATGTAATCATTTTCCTTAAACTGTGTTACAGCTAAAGCCTCGAATGCCCACTTAGAAGCGATGATATCTCCAGTTAAAGGAACATGTGTTTGAGATGAAATAGTAGGATTTAATTTATCAAATTTAACAATTGCACCACTTAAGATCATTTGAGGAATTAATAAGATCGGAATTAAGATATAGATGGTTACTGCAGAGTTAAAAGTCTGTGATATATTTAAACCAAGCATGTTAGCAAAGCAACTTACAGAGAATAATACCAACCAAAATTCTATAGTTAAACCATGAATACCTAATATATAGTTACCAATCAATACAAAAGTAAAAGTCTGTATTGCAGAAATACTAAAGAGTATCATTACTTTAGAAAACAGATAACTTCCATTACTTAAGTTAAGGAATGCTTCCCGTTTCTTAATCTTTCTATCTTTAATGATTTCTTCAGCAGATACAATCATACCAAGGAATATCGCAACTACAACACTCATAAATAAGAAAGCAACGATATTACTATTATCACTAAAGATATATGTTTGCTCTCCACTTTCATCTACATCAAAGTATCTTACTAGGAAGGCTAAGATGAATGCTAATAAAGGCGCTTCAGTAAATGTAAAAGTCATATACTGACTGTTACTTAGCTTAGATAAAACATCCCTCTTAATAAATACGCTTAATTGCTTAATCTTTGAAGGTATAATGATAGCTGGAAGGTCATCAGATGTTTTACTCTTTAATTCTGGTATCTTAATATTCTTGATGAATATCTCGTTCCATTTTTTCGGAGATACTTTTCTTTCATCCGTAAATTCACCATTTTCGTCAACTACCTTAGATTCAATAATATTGAATATCTGCTCGGGATTAACATTACCACATTCTCCACAAATAGAGTTTCCTGCATTAATTGCATTCGTCTGTATTCTGAAGTAATTGATCGCATCAATTGGATTTCCGTAATAAGCAGAGAATCCACCAGTATCTAATATCAATAGCTTATCAAACATCTTGAAGATGTCTGAACTTGGTTGGTGAATTACAACAATCACTAATTTACCTCTTAAAGTTAATTCCTTTAAAAGGTCCATGATGTTTTCAGAATCTCTAGATGATAATCCTGATGTAGGTTCATCTACAAATAATACAGATGGTTCTCTGATTAACTCTAGCGCAACGTTTAATCGCTTTCTCTGACCACCAGATATCTTTTTATTCAATGGACTACCAACAGTCAAGTCTTTGATTTCAAATAGTCCTAGTGATTTTAATATTCTAATTACACTTTCTTCGATCTCTTCGTCACTAAAGCCTCCAAGACAAAGTTGTGCGTTATAGTATAAGTTTTGATAAACGGTTAATTCCTCAAATAATAAATCATCCTGAGCAATTAATCCGATTAAACCCTTATTTTTTTCTTTGTTCTTTTCATCGTAAATGTCCATTCCATTTACGGTAACTGTACCATACGTTGGTTTAGAAATACCACTTAATACATTAAGTAGGGTAGTCTTACCTGCACCAGATGCACCCATGATACCGACTAGTCTCCCAGTTTCTTCAATGAAGTTAACATCGTGTAAACCAATCTTACCACCTTTAAATTCATAAGTGATATTTTTAGCTTCAAAGTGCATTTTTTCTTGGCTCAATTCATCCTGGAATTGAGATACTACATCACTGTAGTAGATAGTACTGAATTTTTGTCCTTTGATAGAACTACCATTAATAAATGGGTAGATCAATTGCTGAGACATTAATAAACCATTCAGGTTAGCCTCTCCCTTGCCATGGTATTTAACCAAGTAGATATCTAAACTAGGTACTCTTAAATAGCAGAAGAAACCATCGATATGATCGTGTTGGATATGTTTCATTTGCTCATTAGGACCATTCTCATTGGCATCTAATATCATGATATCTTTGTGCGCTAATGTTAGTGGTTCTGGATCAATCACATAATCTCTGATCAATTTATATTCTGGCTCGCTAAAGTTGAAGGCTAAACCAACTGTTTCAACGAAGTCGTACTCGTCTTCCGTAATTTCTTCATCTAAATTGATAAACTCTAATAAACGAATTAAGATGACTAATTTTTGTGATTGTGTTAAGTTCTCATTGATTTGAGAACAGATATAAAGTCCTTGTACAGAATGACTTACTGGTGTCCTTTTCTTCTTACCACCAGAGTGTTTTATGAAATAGTCTTCGAAAGTTTGAACGTAATTAGGAACTGCATCTAATGTAATATTCTGTTTTAAGAACCCCTCTACTACGCCTTTACCTTTATCACCTAGATCGTTGATATTCGCAATAATGGCGAATAATTCCATTAGTGCGTCGAGTAATTTTTCGTTCATATACTTATTTTACATCCTATTATTAAGGACGATACATTATAGCGCCAAATCTACGACTATTATATTTAAAATGTATCTTAGTTATCGATAAATTGGGGACGATACAATAATCATAAAAACCATTATACGAAGGGATAGAAAAAAAGTCACTGAAATTCACGATTAAAATGGTAAAAAGTAAGAAAAGAACATTAAGCTTAGCGGTTAAATTACAATTGGTGATGCTTTCATTACTGTTATTGGTATTTGCTGTAATTGCATGGCAGACGGTAGCTAATGTAGAAAGTGAATATGCTAAGTATCACGAAATGAGGCTTTTAAGGAAGGCCACAACGATCAATAGCCATATCGAATATGTATTGAATGAAGCGGATGATATTGCTCAGATTGATTGGGATCATGAAGTAGAAAAGATATCTGAGATTAATAGAATTAATATGATTCTTTTAGATGAAAGTTATGAAGTGATTGCTTTTTCCAGTGACTCTAATTTGATTAATAATATCGTGGTTCCGAAGTATCTAGATTCTTCCAAACATTGGGAAAGTAGAATAGAGCATCGAGCACTAAATAATCAAGATTATTTAGCTTCTTACAGTAAGATTGAATTAGAAGAAGGTGCAATCATTGTTGAAGTACCTTATTTTAATAGTGGGAAGGATTCTAGTAGTGAGATTAAGTCTTTAATTACTCAACTAGTTAAGATATATTTCATCTTCTTTTTAGTCATCATTCTTATCGCTCCATTTATTGTCAACAAGCTATTAAGTACACTTAACCTTGTTCGTCAGAAGATGAATAAATTGGAGATTGGCGGGAAGAATGAGAAGATTGAAACCTATTCTAATGATGAGTTAGGTGCATTGGTGAGAGAGTATAATAGAATGATCGATGAGTTAGAAGAAAGTGCGAATCAATTAAAAAAACAAGAAAGAGAAAGTGCTTGGAAAGAGATTGCGCAACAAGTAGCACATGAGATTAAGAATCCTTTAACGCCAATGAAGTTGTCGATTCAGCATTTATTAAGAGCTAAAGATGATAATCCTGCTAAGTTTGATATGATGGTAGAACGTGTATCGAAAACCTTAGTAGAGCAGATCGATCATTTGGCTTATATTGCATCAGAATTTTCTTCTTTTGCTAGAATACCGGCACCTAAGTTTGAAGTGCTTAATATCAATTTAGAGATTTCTCAGGTAGTGGAGCTCTACAAAGAACACGAAGGCATTAATTTGTCTTTTGAAGGGGATGAAAGTCTATCTGCAAATCTGGATAAGAGTCAGTTTAATAGGGTAATGAGTAATATTGTTAAGAATGCCATACAAGCTG
>JBELBA010000187.1:0-4084 GCA_042095635.1 Chitinophagales bacterium | reverse complement strand
TACTATCTCTGATCTTGAATGGGGAATTATCGTAAACTTTTGTTCTACAATATTTGACATAAAATATCCATCATTAATATCCAAGGTTAAGTTAAAATGCGCTGTATTTAGATACTCATTAAACTTTCCTTCATATTCATATAAGACGCCCTGCACTTCATATTGTAATGCGAAACTATAATCTAATCTTGGCTCAATCATTAACTTAGAATCGATAAACTTTTCATGCATATCAATATCGATTGCAAATGGACTATATTTGAATAATTCATAATCTCTGAAGTCCCCCTGACGATAGACTTTATTCGTCAATTTCAAACTATCAACAACTCTTCCTAACAAATGGTCAGAATATAATAACTCTCTTTCTTGCTCTGTATTTCTAGAGATACTTTCAAAATCAAACTGATCAAAACTTAAAGATTCTGAAGTATGCTCTTGTTTAACAATTAAACGTCCTGTTGTAACAAAGTTTGGAACAACATAATTTAGATATCCATAAGCTATAGCAGTGGTAATAGAAATGGCGATTAAGAAATTCTGAAAGTTCATCTTAAAGATCAACATCAATAATTTCATATTAAAGTTGTCTCCAAATTTTGAAGCAAGACTGCCCTCCTTATTCTTCCCATCATATGGGACTTTCATACTGTTTTGTTGATTAACCTGCATTATTTCCTAATAAATTGCTTATCAATAATATCACTGATAACAGACTTAAATATGGTGACAACTCAGTAACTAAACTATTAGATATTCTCTGGACTGGTTCAATATAAATAATGTCGTTAGATAAAATTTGCAAATTTGTATTCTTCACATGGTTAATTGTGGAATAATCTACCATAAACACTTGTGGTTCTCCTTTATCCACCCCTCTAATCACTTTAATTTTATAGGCTTTTGCATCTTGTGGAATACCCCCTGCTCTAGCCAAAATTTCCACTAATGTCGTATTCTGGAACTCAATAGGCACAACTTGACCTAAGCCCGCAAGACCTTTAAAAACAAACACACGCCAACTTAATACAGTTACTCTAACAAATGGATCTTGTATTATTTCTTCAAAAGCTTCCTCTAAAAATCGTTCTGCCTGCTTTACGCTTAGACCTTCTAATTTAACTTCATTAATAATTGGTAATCTTACTTTACCATTCTTATCAACGATATATTCAATATTATTTACTGTTGAATTTTTTTCTAATCCAATTTGGTTTACTCCTTGATCGACTAATCTAAATCCTTCATTAGAAAATACCTGAAATGAAATCTTATCTCCTTTTCTCAAAATATAATCAGCAGTTGAAGAAGCGTTTTCTAGGCTATCAATGCTTATTTGATCCTCTTGTGTCTGAAACATTAAATTGGGAAAGAACAACTTAGTACATGATGAAAACATCATTAAGATGATCACAAACCCTAGGTAAATTGTACTTTTTCTCAGCATAGCACTAAAGTATTAATTTTCAATCAATTTGCGAATTTCAGTATAATAAAGGTCTTCCATGTTCTTGCAAAGTCTTTTGTACGAAAATTGTTCAAAAACGTGCGACCCTTTGCCACTCATTGTAGCCCTTAATGTCTCATCTTCTACAATATTTTGTAAGTTATCTGCAAAACCTTTTACATCACCTACTTTAGATAATAAAGCCGTCTCATTGACTTTAACAATGTCCTTTATCCCACCTACATCCGTTGTAACAATAGGGTTACCAGATGCTTGAGCTTCTATTAAGCTTACCGGAGTTCCTTCATTATTAGATGTCAAGGCTACTATATCTAACCCGGCATTTACCCTATCGATCTCTTTTTGCCAAGAAGTAAAAACCACTGTAGCTTCCTTTTCTTCCTTATCAAACTCTGCAAAATCAATTCCTTTTTCTTTCACGTAGTCTATTAATTCCGTTCTCAGCTCTCCGTCACCCACAATGACAGCCTTAATTTTCTTTTTAGACTTTTTTAAGACCTGAGCTACACCATCTATAAATAAATAATGATTTTTGATGGGAACTAATCTTCCTATAATACCTATGGCAATTTCATCTTCTGCAATCTTAAACTGAGCCCTAAAAGACTTCCTTTTCTCCTCATAGTTTTCTTGATATTTATCTAAATCAAAACCAAGATTTAAGATCTGAAACTTATCAGAATCAGCAATTTTAAACTTGACTGTTAAATCATTGTACTGCTCTGGACTTAATGCTAACAACTTGGAAGACCTTTTTCCTAATTGCCTTTCTAAAAACAGAAATAAATTAGTCTTCATCTTACCAAAATAACCACTAAATACATGACCATGGTATGTGTGAATAATTACTGACACACCACAAAACCAAGCAACAAAACGTCCTAAAAACCCTGCTTTCGCTGCATGAGTATGCACAATATCTGGCTTTTCTTTCTTGATAATTTTGTACAAATGCCAAAATGCTTTCCAATCTTTAATTAGATGAATAGAACGATGCATATCCGGTATCAAAGTAGCTTCTACACTATATTGATCTAAAATAAATGTGGAACTTGCCTCGCTCTCATCTTTCATTCCAGCCACTAAGATAGTGTCGAAGTCTTCATTCATAAACTTCGTTAGAAATGTGGCATTGAATGTAGGGCCTCCTAAATTCAATCTATTAATTATTCTTAATACCTTATACTTAGCCAAAATACTTGTTATACCAGTTTTGAAATACGATTAATTTCCAAATATCATATTGTACATCTCCAGGATCTGAAGATTGCAATTTCTTTTTAATTCTTCTTACCTCATCAATATTAAATACACCTTGATCCGCCATTTGTTCTTCATTCAGCCATTTATTATTAATGTCTGAACTTAACTCATTACGGAACCATTTTAATAAAGGCACTTCAAATCCATGCTTCTTTCTATCAAAGACTTCAGAAGGTAGGTGCTGATAATAGGTATCCCTTAATATCTTCTTTTGATAATTAGCATCAATCTTATGCTTTTGCTTTAATTGTCTTGCAAATTCAACTAACTCATGATCTAAAAATGGCACTCTAACCTCTAAGCTATTAGCCATCGACATTCGATCTACTTTCACAAGCATATCTCCTTCTAAAACCATGGTAATATCTTTATCTAAGAAACCATTGATTTCATCTTTATGGACTTCATTATACAACCACTCTTCTACCCCGTCTTTAGTAATAGAACCATTCATCAATCTTTGTGCTTCTGCTTGTTCCATAAAACGAGCTAAGAACAAGTAGCGTTCTGTTTCTGTATATCTACACATTTTAGCAAAACGATCTAATTGACGGATAATGTTTCCATATTTACTACTTCTAGACTTTGGAAGCGCAGCCCATAAGGGACTTCCTAATCTTGCCACTTGTCGTTTTAGCCCACCATATTTTACCAAATATTCTGCACGATGTTTATTATATCCCGCAAATATCTCATCAGCTCCATCTCCTGATAATGCAACGGTAATATGGTTTTTAGTATACTTACATAAAGTGTAAACTGCCAAAGCTGATGAATCTGCAAAAGGCTCGTCTATATAGTCTAAGACTTCTTGCATGTTTTCTAGCAAAACATCGTTACTTAGATTAAATGTGTGATGTTTTGTTCCTAAGTGTTTCGCTACTTGCTCTGCATAAGAACTTTCATCAAACAAAGGTTCGTCTTTATAACCAATAGAAAAGGACTGTAAATCTTTATTTTGCGCTTTCGCTAAATAAGTAATGATAGAAGAATCTACTCCTCCACTTAAAAAGGCCCCTAAAGGCACATCAGCAATCATCCTTCTTTCAACGGATTTCCTTAATAAGGTATCTAGAACTTTACTTAAGTTCTCTGACTCTAATGACCTTTGCTTTCTGTCTGAAGAAACGAAATATCTTCTTTCCGTTAATTTCCCGTCTTCAATCTTTATAAAATGTGCAGGCTTCAATTTATTAACACCTTGCAACATACATTCATTCCCGGGCAGATAATTGTATTGTAGATATCGGTATAACGCCACATCATTGATCTTCTTGTTAATTCCTAAACCTAATAATGCTTTCATCTCCGAAGCAAAGAAAATCTTTCCATCTTGCTCGTATATATATAAGG
>JBELBA010000186.1:0-4107 GCA_042095635.1 Chitinophagales bacterium | reverse complement strand
GACGCTCTTCCGATCTCCATAACAGTTACCTTGGTTAAAGTTAATGTTCACATCATCGAACAATACTCTTTTACCAAACTGAAGAGATATGTTATTTACATTTAGCATAATCGTGATTATTTAGTCCGGCAAAGATACTGAAACTTATTACACTTTCCAATAACTTTTATAGCACGAAACAAATAGTATGCTTGTCTTTCAAGAATAGTAAGAACAAAAAAAGGTAAGATCATTTGAACTTACCTTCTCTATACTAAATTTCTAAAACGTCTATTTCTATTCATTCGCAACATGTCGGACTACAAAAGCAATAAAAGACATTAATGATAGTCCCACATAAAATGGCACCAATTCTGGCTTCATTGTTTGTAAAATAAGCGGTACTAAACCAAATATTGCTAAGCCCCATATTATTTTTGATTGTACTTCTCTCGACTTTAATTGATTTTCCATAAGGCGTCGTTTTAGAAATGTTCTGTAAGACATTTGTTATTATATACCTCTAAACCGACAATGGTCTCCCACTGATTTAGATAAAACCATTCATTTCATAGATAAACACAACTACCTCTATCGATAGATATATTAGATAAATTTAACATTTGTTAGGTATTGATTATCAGCGTTTTACTTAGAAATAATTTCTTGTACACCCCTTACAAGAATAGGATCTATTCCATTTGCAAGATCTAAAGAAGTCTGCGTTACGACTATATCTGCAGGAACCCCATGTTCTACATTAAACTTATACTTATCCATAGTTATAGTTGATGAATATCTTACTCTCCATCCGTTTGGTAATTGATAAGTAATAGGTAAACCTCCTCCACCTCCTGTGGTATCTCCAACTATAGTTACATGGTCTAAACCAGACATATAGGTAGCGAACATTGTTGTAGATGAATAGCAAGATCTATTCGTTAAGATAACAACAGGTTTATTAAAACTATACATATCATCATCCATAGAAGGTTCTAGAATAATTGGCTTATCTATAGTAAAATCATCATGTTCTGTTCCATTCTTAGTACTGGTATAACCTACTACTTGCTCTTCATCAATAAATTTGGAGGCTAACAATTCTGCATTACTTACATATCCACCACCATTATCTCTAACATCTATAACTAGCCCCTTATAATTAGAAAAAGCTTTAAGTAAGGCATCTATCTGATTATTATATATAGCATCACTAAAACTAGCATATCTAATATATCCAACAGAATCGAACACTGTATTAATAAATGATCCTGTTATCCTGTAGTTGTCCCCCAGGTAGTTACGTTCTAAAATTGAAAAATCGAAATTCTGCGGTCTATCTAGATACCATTCCCAGTTTCTAGAAATATCAAATGCAGTCATTAAATTAACATGTCCGTCTCTCAACTCAAATAACATATTGGACATGACTCTAAACAATGAATCATTTTGAATATCTTCTGAAACTTTCGCTCTATATACATTATAAATAGAATCCCAATCTATATTCTTGTACTCGAAATAAGCATATTGCTCATCTAACCTGGTCCATAAATGATCAAAATTAGAAACCGGATCATCAATAGGGTCATCTGCAATAAATATCTTCTCACAAGAAGTGAATACTAATAAAAAGAAGGATATGTACAAATGTTTCTTCACTATATCTCCATCATTAATGTGAATAATAATCTATGATAGGCTAAAAACGAATTTCTTGTTCCTCTATAACTATATAATCCCCAATCATAGCCTAATCGAATAGCATTTCCTGTTTTCAAATTAAGTTGAAGACTTGTTGTATTAGAAAAAGCTGTCCAACGATTAGCAGTCAACCATTCTCCACTCTTTATAATATCACTTATAGAAGGATCTTCTTGTTCTTCTATTGCATTAATGTATGAGGAAGCAAAAGAAGGACGATAGATATAATTGATTACAGGAAGGTTAGGTTGATAAGACCAAGTGAAATTCCTTTTCCAAAGATCGAAAGAATTCTTATATCTAGCAGAAAAAGCAATATTTAGTCCCCATTCATAGGTATAACCATTATTTACATAACTATTTTGAACCCTATTATTAAATAAGAATTGAGTCATATGCCCAAGATAAATCACTCCTCCTTTGTAGGTTTTAAATTGAAATAAATATCCTGTCTGATAATTATAATTAAAGACTAAATTATCTGATCCTCTACCATCTAATACAGCAAGATCAACATTATGTATTCCAAAAGTAATTCGTTTGGCATAGTTCTTTTCAATACTTGCTCTTAAAGCAATTCCTCCACCAGTAAATAGTAATGGAGAATGAAATTGATCTCTAGACTTATAGACATTAAAACCTGCATCTAGGGTAATATACCTAGAAGAAGGCTTTTCCTTTTTCTCTTTTGTTTTAACTTTTTCAGCAAATACTGAAAGGAAACAAGACAATAATAATATGAATGTTATAAACCGTTTCACCAGTTAATTAATATTGGATAAATCTACATCATAATTTTAATTTCATAATGGTGAATATGATCTAAAACACTTAAATGCATTTTTACCCTTATTCTAATCCTAATTTAAAATCATCACCTCTTGAATCTGCTCCACCTTTTAGGCTTCCATCTGGTTGTACCAATATTGCATCAACCCTCCCAATACTAGATCTTTCCTTAATGTTATGTCCGATATCAATTAATGATTTAAACAAAGTTGAATCAAATCTATTTTCTTCAAAATAAATCAAATCTGGCAACCATTGATGATGAAATCTAGGTGCATCCACTGAAGATTGTATATCCATATCAAATAAGGTAACATTCAATATATTCTGCAATACAGAAGTAATAATAGTTGAACCCCCTGGAGAACCTACCACTAATCTTAAATTACCATTCTCTTCAACAATAGTAGGCGTCATACTTGATAACATTCGTTTATTAGGTTCAATAGCATTAGCTTCTGTTCCTATTAATCCATATTGATTTGGGATACCTGGTTTAGAAGAAAAATCATCCATTTCATTGTTTAATAAAAATCCGCAACCATCTACAAATAATTTAGAACCATAAGAACTATTTAATGTAGTTGTTATAGAAACAGCGGCTCCATATTTATCTACTATTGAAAAATGTGTAGTCTCTTCACTTTCTTCCTCAAAATCTCCAGCTTTAATTAAAGTACTTCTGGTAGCATAATCTGGATTATAATTGGCCATTCTAGATAAGATGTATAAAGAGTCTTTCATTTTATCCAATGGTAACTCATTAAATTCAGGATCACCTAAATGTGTATTTCTATCTGCATATACTCTTCTCTCTGCTTCAGTGATGAGATGAATATAAGCTTTAGAATTATGCTTCAAAGTATCTATCCCTTTTTGCTCTAGCATATTTAATACCTGAAATAAAGCAATACCGCCAGATGAAGGAGGAGCCATTGATATAAACTTAAATTGATTAAAATGTCCTGTAATTGGTGTTCTCCAAACAGAATGATATTGCTTTAGATCTTCTAAAGACATTACCCCGCCTGCATATTGTATTGACTGTACTATTGCTTCTGCTGTTTTACCTTCATAGAACCCTGCTCTACCATTCTCTTTAATTCTCTCAAGTGTTTTAGCAAAGTCTTCCTGAATCAAAATATCTCCTTGCTTCCATTCTTTTTGTTGTCTGAGGTAATTATTATTAGGACTTACTTTATCAAAGTCAGCCCTATTGTTATTAAATTTATTGGCTTGTTTTTCGGTAATAGCAAATCCATTTCTAGCTAAATCGATTGAATACTGAATCAATTGTTTCATATCTAATGAGCCATATTTCTCATGTTTTGTAAAAATACCATCAACCGAACCAGGAACACCTGCTGCCAAACCACCGTCTAAACTTAATCTAGGAATAACATTTCTCTCTTCATCTAAATACATATCACTATATGCTTTTAAAGGTGCTGTTTCTCTAAAGTCTAAAGCGTCATACTTTCCGTCTGCAGATCTATAGACCATAAAACCTCCTCCGCCAATATTACCTGCACTGTGATAACACACTGCTAATGCAAACTCTACAGCAACAGCCGCATCAATAGCATTACCATCATTTTTTAAGACATCAATTCCAATCTTAGTGGCTTCAGGGTG
>JBELBA010000185.1:0-4111 GCA_042095635.1 Chitinophagales bacterium | reverse complement strand
GTGATGATCTATATTCTTAGATAGAATGATTGCAGTTTCATTAATCCCTTGTGAAACTGTAAAGAATGTATCCTTCTGATCTGATATTCTTTCTAATAATGTTTTTTGTCTAGAAACTAATGATGCACTATTTTCTATAGTATATACAATCAGCTTATTTCTAACAATAATATCCCCTAAGTTGTCTGCAAAAGATTGGATCTTATGTGTTGGTTGATTAGATATAGAAGGACTTAACCTTTTAAGTGCCATAACGATTGCACCTTCTTGCACTTCTTTCATTAATTTCTCTTCAATTGCTGGCTTAATCTTTCTTGCTAATGCGCTCAAGTTGATAATACCTTCAGATAAGCCTTCTTCTAAAAAAGGCGAAGACTTGATGATTTGTTCTACAATTTCAGGGATAGTAGTCATAATACGAATATATAAATTGTTAAGAATTTAACAAAATGTTTAAAAATAGACTAATTTGTATTGAAATAATGAAGTTTGCAGGTACTGTTTTACTTTCGAGGCAAGAAAAAAAATGACATGGAATTAAAAGGACTTTATACAGCATTAGTAACACCATTTACTAGAAGTAATCATATTGATTATACTTCATTAGAGCAATTGATAAAACTGCAAGTATCAAATGGAGTAAAGGGAATTGTTATCGCTGGTTCAACAGGAGAAGCATCTTCGTTGAATGAAATAGAGTACCGTAAATTAATTCGATTTACCAAGCATAAAATCAATGAACAAGTACAATTAGTAGTTGGAACAACTAATAATAATACAGAGAAGGTACAACAGAATATTGCTATTGCTAGAGAAGAAGGTGCTGATGCGGTAATGATTGCTGCACCATATTATAATACACCTTCTGATAAAGGCATCCAGAGACATTTTGAGTGTATAGCTGAAAACACGAATATGCCAATTATTTTATATAATGTACCTTCTAGAACTGCTTGTAACATTAGTAATGACATAATCATAAATCTAGCCAAGCAATATGATCATATTATTGGAATAAAAGAAGCAAGTGGAGACATCAATAAAATCACCCAATTGATTACTAAAAAGCCGAAAAATTTTAAAATTCTTTCTGGTGATGATAGTTTAACACTTTCACTAATTGTTTTAGGAGCGGAAGGCAGTGTCTCCGTTGTATCTAATTTAATTCCAAATGAATTTAACTTATTGGTAAATGAAGCCATTAAAGGAAATTTTCATATCGCAAGAAGATTACATTTTTTCTATCTAGATTTAATTGGACTAATGTTTGTAGATACTAATCCATCTCCAGTAAAAGCGGCATTAAATCAAATATCTCTTTGCGAGAATACCTTAAGACTTCCTTTAGTTGAAGTGGATAAAGCAGATTTTGATAGAATAGGAATGGAACTTAGATCATTAGATGTTGGTGATAGTGAGTTTATTAAACTATCTGAATTAACACAAGAGCCAATTCTAAATTAATAGGACTGATTTTCAGTTCATGTTTCCTTTGTGTATTTTAGATACAATGAAAGTGAGTAAGTCACTCTTAATTGTTATCATCATTTTTGCCAATATTATTTATTGGGGATGCTCTGGTATTATTGAAGAACAGCAACATCAGCAATATTTAAACTTGCATGATTCTGTAAAATATGTAGGAAAGGATAAATGTATTCAATGTCATAGTGCTGTGCATGAAACATTCCAACATACAGGAATGGGACAATCTTTTGGGAAGGCAACAAAATCTAAATCATCTGCTCATTTTCATTCTAATTCTAATGTAGTAAATGACTCTATTTTAAACTTATCATATCAAGCAGATTGGAAAGGAAATGATCTTGTATTTACAGAGTTTAGATTGAGTGGTAAGGATACTATTCATAAAAGACAAGAACGAATAGACTATATTATAGGAAGTGGACAGCATACAAACTCTCATTTGTTTACAGTAAATAATTTCTTATTTCAAGCACCGATTACATTTTATACCCAAAAAGGGATATGGGATCTTGCTCCAGGTTTTGAGAATGGGTTTAATTCTAGATTCTCTAGATATATTGGTAAGGAATGTATGACCTGTCATAATGGATTACCAGAGATGAGTGATGAAGCCAATAATCTATATGATCAAATTCCACTTGGGATAGATTGTGAGAGATGTCATGGACCAGGAGAAATTCATGTTAAAGACAAAATAAATGAGCTAATCGTAGATACTTCCAAAGGACCTGATTACAGTATAGTTAATCCTAAAAGACTAAGTATAGATTATCAGAATAGTTTATGCCAGCGATGCCATTTACAAGGCATCGCAGTTCTACAAGAAGGGAAGGACTATGATGATTTTAAGCCAGGAATGTTATTGAAAGATATCATGGATGTTTATTTACCTCAATTTAGTAACGGAGACGATAAAATGTTAATGGCCTCACATGTAGAAAGGCTGAAAAAGAGCGAATGTTTTAATTCAAAAAAACTGAGTTGTATAACTTGTCATAACCCTCATTTATCGGTAGAGGAAACTTCTTCTTCAATTTTTAATCAACAATGCAAGTCTTGTCATGCTAATTATAAAGAAGCTCATAAGGGAGAAGAAGTAATAGAAGATGACTGTATTACATGTCATATGCCTAAGACTGGAAGTATAGATATTCCCCATGTTGCATTTACAGATCACTTTATAGGAATACACAAAGAAGAAGCAAAAACCAGCAATAAAGAAGTTAATGAGTTTGAAGGACTGGTTTGTATCAACAATAAACAAGCAGATGATATCAGCAAGATCAAGGCCTACTTAGCCTATTATCAAAAGTATGATCAAAATACTTATTCTATAGATTCTGCTCAATCCTTATTAAATAAAACTAAAGATCCTGCCTTAGAGATTGAATTAGCTTATGTATTAAAAAAGTATCAAGAAGTTATTTCAATTTCAAAAAAGTATAATGAGACTGAACTTAATCATCAGAATGCATATAGAGTTGGAGAAAGCTATTATCAGTTGGCAAAATATCATTTAGCTATTACTCATTTAAAAAAGGCGCTACAATTAAAGCCAAAACACACAGAATATGCAATAAAGCTTGGCGCTGCATATGTTAATACGTCTAATTTAGAAGAAGCTGCTGCGATATTTAGATATGTTATTAGTTTAAATCCTAAGGAAGCTGTTGCATTTTGTAATCTAGGTTACATACAAATGTTGAAAGCTAATTACACTTCTGCAGAAGAAAACTTGAGAAGATCTATTAGTTTAGATCCAGATTATAGACTAGCTTGGGAAAATCTGATTAACTTATTTTATCAGACCAATAGAAAAGTACAAGCTATTAATGTGATCAACGATTTTTTATTGCATCATCCAATGGATGAAAAAATGAAATATGTAAAGGCTCAGATCAATGGCTAAAAAGAGAAAACAGAAAAAGACATTTAAGTTTATCTTAAAGATAGTTATATCTTTTGTTCTACTAGTTGGTCTTAGTTTAGGAGGAGTCTTTTATAAGGCCGTTTATTGGTCTAATATTAAAGAACTCAATCAGGATAATAATTTCCTTTATATTCCTTCGGATGCAAAGTTTGATGATGTGATTGAAATTATCAGATCTAAGAACCTCTTGGTTAATTTGTCTTCTTTTAGGTGGACTGCTGAAGTCATGAATTATTCCAAGCATATTTATCCAGGTAAATATAGAGTAGAAAAGGGAATGAGTAATAGAGATTTGCTTTTAATGCTTAGGACAGGTAAGCAAGAAGAAGTAAAAATCATGTTTGGTAAGATAAGAGGTAAGCGAAAATTAGCTAAATACTTTGCAGATAATTTAGAGGTAGATTATGAGGAAATGTATTCGATGTTAACTGATCCTTATTATCAGAAAGATTATGGATTTACACCACATACTATCATGTCGATGTTTATTCCCAATACCTATAATTTTAATTGGAATACGAACGCTAAAATGGTGTTTGATAGAATGTATGGAGAATATAAAAAATTCTGGACATCTAGTAGAATATCCAAAGGAAGAGCATTAGACTTAGGTTTAACAAAGATTGATATTATTACATTAGCTTCTATTGTAGAAGAGGAGACCTACATGAATGTAGAGAAACCAAAAATAGC
>JBELBA010000184.1:0-4200 GCA_042095635.1 Chitinophagales bacterium | reverse complement strand
AATAAAGATGAACATAAACCAGAAACAGAAGCGTATGGTATCGGTTCCGTTATTTATAGATCAGTAAATCCTTTTCATCCAGATCGATTTTGGAATTATATTAATCATGAATGGAATACTTATGTTATAAGGAGTAAAGGTTTGTTTTGGATTGCCTCTCGCCCAGATACTGCACTTAACTGGAGTCAGGCTGGAGGCTCTTTAAAAGCTGAGCCAGAAGGAGTTTGGTTGGATGCCATGTCTCCGGCAGAAAGAAATATGAATCCTACTTTTGTTGAGAATGAGAAAGATATTATGTCTCAATGGGATGTTAATTTCGGAGACAGAATTAACGAATTAGTATTTATTGGTTTCGATTTGGATAAGAATGAAATGAAGAAGGAGTTGGATTATTGTTTATGCACAGATGAAGAATATATGGATTATAAGAATGGTGTAATAATTGGAGATCAATGGCCTATATATGAATTAGAAAATGAGCATTAGATTGAAGGATAAAGAGTCAATAATCACGGTAGTAGGTTTTTTAGGTGCTGGTAAAACTACATTACTAAAACGAATGGTTTCCTATTTTACAGAAAACGACTGGGAACCATATGTAATACTCAATGATTATGAGAATGCCTATATGGACGCTCAACAATTTTATGACCAGTTAGCACCTAATTACTTAAAACCACTTAGTGGAAGTTGCATTTGTTGTAGCGGAATTGTCGAATTAAGATCATTTGTTAATAATATACCTGCTAGACCTAAAGGAGTCACAATTATCGAGGCAAATGGTACATCTGATGCATGTTCATTAAATGGTTTTTTGGGTGTTGGATTAAATGATCACTTTTTACCACCTGTGCAAGTCTCAGTTGTTGATGCGAAAAATTGGCAAAAAAGGGGAGACTATAATGAATTAGAAGCCAATCAAATTCAGGTTTCTTCTTTAATAGTATTAACTCATTTAGAAAGTGTCTCTTTGGAAAGAATTAATGCAGTAATCAAGGATATTAAAACACACAACGCTTTCGCTAAGATTATTAAACTGGAAGATATTAATTATCAACTTCTTCCACATTTAATTCCTTCTAATAATAAGAATAGAACCTTAGATCATCATAAAGCACATTGGTCTTCTTGTTCGGTAGATTTACCTCTTTTAGCTAATAAAGAATGTATTCATAAATTATGTGAGACTATACCTGCTAGTATTCAGCGAGTAAAAGGTTGTGCATTAATAGAAGGCGAAGTACAGTATACTTTTTTCGAACGTTCGCCAGATGGGCAGGTAAATATTAGACCTTTTAATGGACAACCTGAAACTGGATCAAAATTACTTACTATAGGACCTGGTAGTGATATTGATCTTTTAAATAAGATTATTGAGGATTGTTTCGGTACGATCAATAACTAAGTAATTAAACACATCTGTTTCTGGTCTAATTCCATTATTTTAGCGGTAAATAATAGAACATGAGCTTTAAAGGAACAGATACGTATATAGCATCAGATGATCTTCAGGTAGCAGTGAATGCTGCAGTTACTATGGAGAAACCATTATTAATCAAAGGTGAACCTGGTACAGGAAAGACACTATTAGCTTATGAAGTTGCAAAGTCTCTAAACAAGCAATTATTTACATGGCATATTAAATCTACAACTACAGCTCAGCAGGGTCTTTATGAATATGATGCGGTATCTAGATTAAGAGATTCTCAGTTAGGAGAGGACAAGGTCAATGATATTTCTAACTATATCATTAAAGGTAAGTTATGGGAAGCTTTCGAATCGGATGAACAGGTGGTCTTATTAATAGATGAAATTGATAAAGCAGATATCGAATTCCCTAATGATCTGTTATTAGAATTGGACAAGATGGAATTCTATTGCTATGAGACGAAGACTACTATTAAAGCAAAGCACAGACCTATTATTGTTATTACTTCTAATAATGAAAAGGAACTACCAGATCCATTTTTAAGAAGATGCTTCTTTCATTATATCGCTTTTCCAGAACAAGAGACGTTAAATCAAATTGTAGAGGTTCATTATCCCAATTTGGAGCAAGAGTTAATAGATGAAGCTATGGCTATATTCTATGATTTTAGACAAGTGAGAGGAATAAAGAAGAAGCCTTCAACCAGTGAATTAATAGATTGGATAAAACTTTTAACCGTTGGTAAGATCAATGCTGAAGAGTTAAGAAAAGAAAGAGCAGCAGGTAATTTACCATTCTTAGGAGCTGTTGTAAAAAATGAGCAGGATTTGAATAAAATTCAAAGATTGGTTTAATGTTTTTAGACTTCTTTTTATTGCTTAAAAATCAAAGCATTCCTGTAACCTTAAAGGAATATCTAGACTTATTAGAAGGTCTAGATAAGCGAGTTATTGGTTTAAATGTCAATGAATTCTATATCCTTTGTAAAGTAACTATGATTAAAAAGGAAAAGCATCTAGATCAATTTGATCAGTTGTTCGGTGCTTATTTTAAAGGCTTAGAAGAAATCTCAGAAGAAGAATTTTATAAGATACCAGAAGCTTGGCTACAAAAGAATAAAGAGAAATTTCTAAGTCTTGAAGAGATGGAAGAAATCAAAGCTTTGGGTGGTTTAGATAAATTGATCGACCGTGTTAAAGCCTTGATGAAAGAGCAGAAGGAGCGACACGAGGGAGGAAGCAAATGGATTGGTACTGGCGGTATTTCACCTTTTGGTGCTTATGGCTATAATCCTGAAGGAATAAGAATAGGGCAGAATGAGAGCCGTCATAGAAAAGCGGTAAAGGTTTGGGATAAACGAAACTTCGTTAACCTTAGAGATGATATTGCCTTAGATACTAGAAATATGAAAATGGCACTTCGTAAATTGAGAGTGCTCACAAGAGAAGGATTAGCGGAAGAATTAGATCTTAATGCAACTATTAAAAAGACTTCTGATAATGCAGGAATGCTAGATTTAAAAATGGTTCCTAAAAAACGAAACCATGTAAAGGTATTACTGTTATTAGATATTGGAGGTAGTATGGATGATCATATAGCGCTTTGTTCTCGATTATTTTCTGCTGCAAAGTATGAGTTTAAAAACATTGATTCTTATTATTTCCATAATTGTATCTATGAAAACTTATGGATGGATAATACAAGGAGAGAAAGTAGTTTAGTTCCTACTTATGATGTCTTACACAAATATAATAAGGACTATAAAGTAATCATAGTAGGAGATGCTTCCATGTCTATCTATGAGATTATGAACAAGTATGGAAGTGTAGAGCATTATAATCTAGAGTCTGGGATTACTTGGATGAATCGATTTAAAGCGCAGTTTACAGATATGGTTTGGCTTAATCCAACCCCAAAGAATCACTGGCGATTTACAGAAAGCATAGGTCATCTACAAAGATTTATGGATGATAGAATGTTTCCTCTAACATTGGAAGGAATAGAGGATGCAGTTGGAGTTTTATAATGGACCTTCCTGATTAAAAATTGACTTCATTAAGCTATGTTAAAATTAGCTTTGCAGAATGCTGCTTAGATTCCATCCTTCGAACCTAAGCATATAATAACCACGAATATTTGACCATAGCGACAAGTAATTTCGTATTTTCAATTAAAATTAGATGCAATGGAACAAGAAGAATTTTTAGGCGAGCACGTTTTTACAAATAGAAAAGACCTAAATAATGGATTTGACGAGGAGTCAAATAAGCATTTTTCTCAGGATGATTTTGAATCTATTTTAGATCAAGTACAATATTTTGGAATTGGAGTATATAAAATTGAAGGTTGGCTAAATGGAGTAGTGCAAGAGTCTGCTTCTCATGAGACTTTTAAAAAGAAAGCGACTGATCCTAAATGGTATTTAAAAGCTTTTAAAACCATGTATCACAGACAAGAAGATATGTCTTATACAGCTACTTATAAAGTATCAAAAAAGTTATTGGCTAGAGAGTCAGATTAATTTTTACCACTCATAGAACATACTACTAGGAGTGCCCCAACCTTCTTTAATTATGACGGGGTCAATGGAGATTTCATATCCAATGTATTTCCATTTATCTTCTAGGATACATCCTTTAGATTCACTATCGTAGGATCGTTTCCAATAGAATATTATATTTCCTCTTTTCTTAGAACTGGTTAATTCCATATAGCATTTGGCTAGATCTGCTTCCTTAGATTGAATGGTTTTAGCACAATCTCCCTGATAA
>JBELBA010000183.1:0-4194 GCA_042095635.1 Chitinophagales bacterium | reverse complement strand
GTTATCATAAGTACAATGAGTCTGGAGATATCATGGTTAGTGGTGAGAAAGAATGGAAGAGAATTAAAGCCACAAAAGATCAAACTTTATACCCAGAAATTTCGATGAATGGTCATCACTGGGGAATGAGTATTGACCTAAACTCTTGTATTGGATGTTCTTCTTGTGTTGTTTCTTGTAATGCTGAAAACAACATTCCTGTTGTAGGTAAGCATGAAGTGAAGAGAAGACATGATATGCACTGGATTAGAATTGATAGATATTTTTTATCAACTGATGATCATCACTATTCAGATGGTAATGAAAATCCTCAAGTGATTCACCAACCAATGTTATGTCAGCATTGTGATAATGCTCCTTGTGAGAATGTTTGTCCTGTAAACGCAACTAACCATTCTAAAGAAGGATTAAACCAAATGGTTTATAACAGATGTGTAGGTACTAGATACTGTGAAAATAACTGTCCTTACAAAGTAAGAAGATTTAACTGGTATGATTATACAGGGCAGGATTCTTTTGCTTGGAATGAGCAAATTCATCCTACTATGTCTAACGACAAAGGTGATGACTTTGATGATTTAGTTAAAATGGTATTAAACCCAGACGTTACAGTTAGAGCTAGAGGAGTTATTGAAAAATGTTCTTTCTGTGTCCAGAAGATTCAGTCTGCTAAATTAGAAGCTAAGAAAGATAGTAGAAGGTTAAGAGATGGTGATGTAAAAACAGCATGTCAAACTGGCTGTCCAACAGATGCAATTAGCTTTGGTGACGTTAAGAATAAAGAAACAAAAGTTGCTAAAGCTTGGGAAGATGAAAGAAATTTCTTCGTGTTAGAGGAAATTCATACGCTTCCTTCAGTTGGTTACCTAGCGAAGATTAAGAATATAGATAAAGAAGAATTACAACAAGTATAAAAAATTAGCTATGAGTTACGAATCTCCAATAAGAGAACCGTTAATTAGGGGGAATAAATCTTACGGTGATATCACAGAAGATATCTGTAAGCATACTGAGCAGTTACCAGGAGGATTATGGTTTGCTGCATTAGGTATAGCATTACTTGCTTTAGGTTTTGGAACATATTGTATCTTTAGAACAGTATTTTTTGGAATTGGTGAGTGGGGAATACATAAGTCTGTAGATTGGGGTTGGGGTATTACCAACTTCGTATGGTGGGTAGGTATTGGTCATGCTGGTACATTAATTTCTGCTGTATTATTCTTGTTCAGACAAAGATGGAGAACAGCTGTAAATAGATCTGCGGAAGCAATGACGATCTTCGCTGTAATTTGCGCAGCACAGTTCCCTGGTATTCATATGGGAAGGCCTTGGATGTCTTTCTTCGTTTTACCATATCCTAACACAAGGGGGTCTTTATGGCCTAACTTTAACTCTCCATTACTATGGGATGTATTCGCGATTTCAACTTACTTATTAGTTTCATTAATGTTCTGGTATGTTGGATTGATTCCTGATTTCGCAACAATTAGAGATAGAGCAACTGGTGTTAGGCAGAAAATCTATGGAACACTGTCAATGGGATGGAATGGTTCAGCAAGGCACTGGCATAGATTTGAGGTTTTATGTTTAGTATTATCCGGATTAGCTACTCCGTTAGTATTCTCTGTACATACTATTGTATCATTTGATTTCGCAACTTCAGTTATACCAGGATGGCATACTACAATTTTCCCTCCTTACTTCGTTGCTGGTGCAATATTTTCAGGATTCGCGATGGTACAAACATTATTACTAATTGTAAGAGAAGTAATGAACCTGAAGGATTATATCACCATCGCACACATTGATGTAATGAATAAGGTTATTCTTGTTACAGGATCAGTTGTTGGTGTTGCTTATATTACGGAGTTAGTATTAGCATTCTATTCTGGTGTTGAAGCGGAAGCAGAGCAATTTTGGTTTAGAGCAGCAGGTGATATGAGTTGGGCTTACTGGATTATGATGTCATGTAACGTGATTTCTCCTCAGTTCTTCTGGTTTAGAAAATTGAGAAGAAGTGTCATA
Source organism: Chitinophagales bacterium (assembly GCA_042095635.1). GTDB lineage: Bacteria > Bacteroidota > Bacteroidia > Chitinophagales > CAJXBJ01 > JBELBA01. Next base: position 2,169 of record JBELBA010000183.1, on the reverse strand, counting down.
TTTACTTGGTTGTTATCAATCGTAGTAAACATCGGTATGTGGTATGAGCGTTTTACGATTATTGTATTATCTCTAGCACACGATTACTTACCATCTAACTGGGCACCATATGAAGGTTCTTGGATTGAAATTGGAGTATTTATAGGTACATTAGGTATATTCTTTACATTGTATTTACTGTATGCAAGAACTTTCCCAGTGATAGCGATTGCAGAGGTTAAATCAGTATTATCTGTTTCTGGTAACAAGAAGAGAGAAGCTGACTTCCAAGCTATGGAAGAAGGAATAGAAGAAGATCATCACTAAAAAATAAAAGCATTTGATATGTCAATGTTTATAGAACATAAAGAAGAAAACAAATATGTATTAGGTTACTACTCGGACGAGCACGACTTATTACATGCTGTTAAAAATATCAGAGAAAAAGGATTTAAAATCCATAATGTAATATCTCCATTTCCTATTCATGGAATTGATGACGCATTAGATTTCAAAAGAACAAGAATTCCTGTTTTAGGATTTATTGTTGGAATGCTTGGAGGAATATTATTTTTCTCATTTATGATGTGGATTGATACAGTTGATTATCCTATTAATTATGATGGTAAGCCAAATTCTTTATTAGGTATGCCATCATTTGTGCCAATTTGGTTTGAGGTTTCTGTATTGTGTGCAGCAGCTTCAATGGTATTTACTTTCTTGTACTCTTGCAGATTAAAGCCAAGAATAAAAGGAGATGAATTCAATCCAATTTTTGATAGAGCTTTAACAGATGATAAGATGGTAATTGTTTTGGAAGATGGGCAAGTTGGAGCTAAAGTAGCAGACTTCGAAATTGCTTTAAAAGAGAACCACGCAGAGAATGTAGTTGTTAAGTCAATTGGTGAATTAGAAGATTAATAAGAAAAATGAATCACGTGATGCATAAATCGTTAATTATAATTTTGGTAGCTGTTTTATTTGCAGCTTGTTCTTCAGCTGATAATCATACAGGAAGAACTTATGTACCAGATATGCAATATTCTCCTGCTTATGAGCCATATGCAGAGAAAATGATTGAGAAGGATACTATAATTTTAGCAGGAGACACGAGTGTTACCGTAACAAAAAGAGTAAGCAGAGGAATTACTGCTTTAAAACCAGTTAAGGGTACAATATCTAGAGGTGAAATGGTTTATCATCTAGAAAACACCCAAGAAGGTTATGAGGCATCTGCATTAGTTGAAAATCCAATTGAAAGTACTGAAAAAGTGCTAGCCCACGGTAAGGAATTATATCTTATTTATTGTGCGATATGTCACGGTAAAAAAGGAGATGGTAATGGTACCCTTCCAGAGTCAGGTAAATATCCTGCTCAACCACCATCTTATATTGATGGACCAAAAAAGGACCTTCCTCAAGGAACAATTTTCCATGCTATAACTTATGGAAAAGGTATGATGGGATCACATGCAGGTCAATTAAACTGGGATGAGAGATGGGAGATTGCACATTATATTCAAACATTAAAACAAGCTGCTGCAAAGTAAGCTACAAATAAAAAGACAAATCGATAATCTACAAATAAATTAAGATGGAAGAAAGATTTAACATGAGCAGCCAAATTAAGAAAGTTGTAATGACTTTACTAGGCGTTGGATTGTTATGTATGGTAATCTCTTTAGGAATGATGTACGCTGGTGCAACAGAAGGTGCGGGTCATGGACATGACGCTCATGCTGAAGTTGCTGTTCACGGAGATCATGGACATGGAGTTGAAGCTGCATATACCTCACATGATGTAACAAATAGATTATGGTCAAATGTATTATTAAATACTGTTTGGTTTTCTGGAATTGCATTATGCGGAATGTTTTTCGTTGCAGTATTTGGAATTTCAATGTCTGCATGGCAAATTGTTATTAAGAGAGTTGCAGAAGCAATGTGGCCTGTCTTAATTGTAGGATTTATTCTAACAGTTTTGATTGCAATATTTGGTAAAGATATATATCATTGGACGCACCATGGTTTAACAATAGAAGGTGATGAGCATTTCGACCCTTTATTAAAAGCTAAAGAGTGGTACTTAAATTACGGTGGATGGATAGCTAGATTAGTTATTTACTTTATTGGATGGATTATCTTATCAAAATTAATTAGAAATAATTCATTAAAAGAAGATAAAGAGGG
>JBELBA010000182.1:0-4253 GCA_042095635.1 Chitinophagales bacterium | reverse complement strand
TAATAAATGACCAGATACATATCTTACATGCTCTTTTCTTAATCCTGCAGCTTCAATCATTTCTGAGATAGATGCTCCCAAGAATGATTTAAAGTATTGAGGTTCCTCAACTTCTGGCCCACCAACAGCAACTAATCTACTAGCATCATATTTACCTTCTATAAATAATGTACCAATCATTGCTACTTGGTCTGGTCTTACTGTCCAAACTACCTCATCTTTATTTATTGCATCGAAATGGTGAATGTGCACACCTACATTACCTGCAGGATGCTTACATTTTCCAGATACCCAATTGATATTCGCTCCAGAAACATTCTTTAACCATTCAGCCGGATAAAATTTCTCATTATCTGCCAAAGTTAAGTTAACCGCTCCTTCTGTTAATTTCCCTAAGGCATCGATACCTGCTTGGAAAGCAGCTTCCTTACCTTCTAAAATAAAATTAACATCTGCAGCACCCGGTGCTGTGTCGAAACCTGAAATAAAGATTGCTTTTGGTGCAGCATTAGCATCAGCCAAAACACCATAAGGTCTTTGAATGATGAAAGGCCAGACACCACCTTCTTTCATTTGCTTTACAACTGCGTCTCTGTCTAGATCTTTTGGATTAGCTTTTGTGAACTCTTTGTAAGAGATTTCTGCATCAGCGTTAAATACTAATTCTTTAACACTTCTTTTTGCTCCTCTTCTTAACTCAACAAAATTACCGCTCATTGGTGCACAGAAATAGATATCTGGATTTCCTTTATCAAAGAAAATCTGATCTCCTGCTTTCACCTTAGCCCCAATTTCAATTACTACTTTCGGGATTGGCGCAATACCATGTATATCTGTTGGCTTGATAGCAAAGGTCTTTGCATTTGAAGCCTCTCCAATTTTTCTTTCTGGAGTGCCATGAAGTCCCAAGTCATGACCTTTCCATAGGTTTACTATTTTACCCATAATGGATTTGATGTTATTTAAACAATTTTATAGGACCCGAATTTAACAACATTATTTAACAATTGCTTCCTTATTCATAATTTTCTTCAAAAAGTTTTAATTATCATTACATCTGATTCAAACGAATGAATTGATGAAAGATAGATTACACCTTCGATACCCTATTTTCTGTACTGCTTTACTTGCTAGTATGATCTGTATTATATCTTGTAAAAGTGAAAAAGAATTAACAAACGATAATACGAAAGAAACCAGCACGGATACAACAGCGCTTATCAAAGACACAAGCACTTTAGTTGCTACTCCAATAAAAGTTAAAATCTATAGACCTAAAGTATTTAATGATTTAATTAAGACGGCTTATATAAGTATAGTGGATGCAGATCAGACGCATCCAGTCTATCGACTAAATAGTAATATGCCATTGGCTTTACATTTCGATTTTATGTCTTTCGACCATCCAAGTTATTATGTAGAATTTATTCATTGTGACCACAACTGGAAGCCGAGTAATATCTCTAGCCAAGAATATATTGATGGTAACGACTATCAAGAATTCTCTGTAGGTAATCCCTCTTTTAATACGAGTCAAAACTATACGCATTTCGATTACACTTTCCCTAACGAATCCATTCAATTCTTACTAGGTGGTAATTACTATTTATTGCTTTTTGATAGTGAAACGGAAGATACACTATTACAACTTCCATTTTACATCTTAGACAATCAAACCTTTATTGAAGCTAGTACAGTAGAACCTACTATTCCTAAGTATAAATTCACCCATCAAAAGATCAATTTAAAGGTAGATGCTAAAGACTATGAGATCAATGATCCTTATCAAAACTTAATTGTTCAGATTAGGCAAAATAATAGAATGGACGAAAAAGTAGAAAACGTTATGCCTTCAATGGTGATGAATAATGCTTTTCAATTTTCTAAAGCAACTGCCTTTCATTTTGGAGGCGGTAAAGAGTTTAAATATATCGATATTAGATCTTTACAAAATCTAGAAGCAAGAGTAAGGTCTTCTAAATATATCGGTACCAAAACTAAGATTGTATTAGATATAGATGAAATCAGATCTTATAAACCTAATATTAGTCTTACAGATATGAATGGTAATTATGTCATTTTTACTAAAGATGCACAAGACCATCAATTGCAAGGAGATTATGCAACCGTTACTTTAAGGTTAAAACAAAATCAAGAAATGGCATGGGAAGATGTATATATAGTTGGTGCATTTAACAATTGGCAAATCTTACCAGAATATAAAATGTTCTTTAATATCCATGATAAACAATACGAGTGTGACCTAAATTTAAAGCAAGGTTATTACAACTACGAGTATGTGACTGTGCCTAAAGGAAAAAAAAGCCCAGTGGAGCGTGGTTATATTGAAGGACATTCTAGAGATGCAGAGAACGATTACTTTATTTACGTATACACTAAGCCAAGTGGAGAAAACTATATGAACTTAATTGGTTTAAGTAGGATCAATTCTAGGAATTAATTACATTTGAACAAACAATATTACAAAATGCAGCATTTATTATCAGAAAGGCACAATACCTTATCCGTATCTAAAACCATTCAAATGGCCGCTTTAAGCAGAGAGCTTAAAGAACAAGGAAAACAAGTGATCTCTTTAAGTTTAGGGGAACCAGATTTCCATACACCAAGACATATCATGGATGCAGGGATAAGAGGTATTGAAGAAAATTACCATGCTTACCCACCGGTTGCTGGTTATCCAGATCTTAAAGCAGCAATTTGTAATAAATTCAAAAGAGATAATGATTTAGACTATAATCCAAATCAAATTGTTGTTTCTGCAGGTGCAAAACAATCTATCGTTAATATCATGTTATCTTTACTTAATCCTGGAGATGAAGTATTGATCCCTGCACCATTCTGGGTAAGTTATCCTGATATGGTGAAATTGGCACAAGGAACACCAAAACATATATATGCTGGTATTGAACAGGACTTTAAAGTTACGCCAGAACAATTAAGAGGTGCATTAAATAAAAAGACAAAAGTCTTTTTATTCTCTTCTCCTTCTAACCCCACTGGTTCTGTTTATACAAAAACAGAATTAGCTGCTTTTGTTGAAGTATTAAAAAACTTCCCAGATGTAATTATTATATCTGATGAAATCTATGAATACATTAACTTCCAAGGAGGACATCAATCTATTGCTCAATTTGAATCAGTAAAAGATAGAGTTGTAATTATCAATGGTGTATCTAAGGGATTTGCAATGACTGGTTGGAGAATTGGTTATATCGCAGCTCCTCAATGGTTAGCAAAAGCATGTGAAAAAATACAAGGACAGATTACTTCTGGTGCTTGTTCAATTGCGCAAAGAGCTGTTATTGAAGCCATGACTGGTGATTTATCTCCTACAATAATGATGAGAGACTCTTTCTTAAAAAGAAGAGATATAGTTAAATCATTATTAGATGACATCCCTGGTGTAATTACTAATCAACCAAATGGTGCTTTCTATATTTTCCCTAATGTTAAATCTTACATTGGAAAAACTGATGGAACGAAAACGATTGAAAATGTAGATGAATTATGCATGTACATTTTAGAATCCGTGCACGTCGCATTGGTTGGTGGAAGTTCTTTTGGAAATGACAACTGTCTTAGAATCTCTTATGCTGCTGCAGAAGAAGATTTAAAAGAAGCGATCGCTAGAATAAAATCTTGTCTTAGCCAATTAAAATAATGTCCATTAAGGATCAAATAGATACATTTTCAAACACCAAAGTATTGGTGATTGGAGACATCATGTTAGATACTTATATTCATGGTACCGTTCATAGAATGTCTCCGGAAGCGCCTGTGCCAGTTGTTTCTGAAGAGCGAAGAAATTTCTGTTTAGGTGGTGCAGCAAATGTAGCCCTTAACTTAAAATCACTAGGCGCAGACACACATATTATATCTGTAATCGGTAAAGATGATAAAGGAAACCAAATCAAAACGCTTTTAGCTGATGCAAATATTAATGCTGAATTGATCGAAGACCTTAAAAGACCAACTACAAGTAAAGTAAGAATCTTAAATGATGATATACAGGCTTTAAGAGTAGATAATGAATCTGATGATTATGTTAATGATCAAATTTCAGATCGAATCCTTACTAGCTTGAAATCACTAATTGATTTAGACTTAGTGATTTTGCAAGACTATGATAAAGGTGTTTTTTCTAAGACACTTATCGAACGAATTATTACACATTGTAAAACCAACAATATCTTTGTAGCTGTTGATCCTAAAAAAAGACACTTTAAAGA
>JBELBA010000181.1:0-4355 GCA_042095635.1 Chitinophagales bacterium | reverse complement strand
TTTTAGCTTTATTAACTGACAATGAAGAGGCTGTAAACCAATTATATAATGTGGCTTATGGAGATAGGTATACAGTAAATGATTTATTCTTTTCCATAGCTAAATTATTGGGGAGTGATCAAAAACCTGTCTATAGAGCAGAAAGAGCTGGAGATATTAAACATTCTTTAGCTAACACATCTAAAGCACAAGACTTATTAGGTTATAAACCTTTATTTAATCTTCAAACTGGTTTAGAAATCAGTTTAGAGTACTATAAAAATTTAGTAGTATGAGAATTATAGGACTATTATTGATAGTACTGACATTATTTTCAAGTGATGTCGTTTATGGACAAGTTAATTTGCTTGGTTCTGGTATGTCTGAGACGGATATGCAAATGATGTTACAACGTTATAATTCATCAAGTGCTAGTCGAAGTCCTAGGGCTAAAACAACTACTAAAAAGTCCAAAAAAGATCGAAATAGTATATCAAAAGTAGATTCAAGTGAAGCTTGGATTGATTCAATAAATTTAAGACAAGAGCGATTAGCTGCCGATACTATTGTACAGCAGGTAGAGAATGTTTACGGCCAGAAAGTGTTTTCTAAAGCTCGTTTAGAGTTATTTAGTAAAACTAGAGTTGAACAAGCACCAGATAATTATATTTTAGGAAATGGTGATGAAATCATGATTTCAATCTGGGGTAATTCACTTTTAAATAAATCATATAAAGTAGCATCTGATGGTTCTATTAACCCGAAAAGAATTGGAAAAATATTCTTGAAAGGTTTAAGTCTAGAAGAAGTAAGAAAGACTTTAAAAAAGAAGTTGAAGAGTTACTATGACTTTGATGATTCTAATATTAGAATTGAAGTTTTATACTCTAGAGACTTATCTGTGCATGTTGTAGGGGAAGTTAACCAACCAGGAACGTATCAAATGAAAGGATTCCATACTGCATTCAATGCATTGTATGCTGCTCAAGGGATGACAGACATTGGTAGTGTAAGAAATATCCTAATTAGAAGACAAGGAACTGATTATAAGATATTGGATTTATATAAATTTTTAATGGATCCAACAGTTGAGGAAAGCATATATCTAGAAGAAGGAGACTTTATAATTGTGCCAGCACATGGTAATTTGGTTACTATTGAAGGTGAAATTAATAGACCAGCTCAATTCGAATTAAAAGATGGCGAAGGAATTGATGAATTAATCAAGTATGCTGGAGGAAAAACACCTAGAGCATATTGTAAGAATATCCAGATTACAAGGATTATTGATAATAAAGAAAAAATGATCAATATTAATTTGGAAGAATTACAAGAAATGGGGCAAGCATTTCCACTTCAAACAGGTGATAAAGTTTTAGTAAGAAGTATTCCTGAAGAGTTGCAAAATTTTGTAAATATTGAGGGAGCTGTTAAGATTCCGGGTCAATACGAGTTAATAGATTCTATGACTATTTCTGATCTAGTTACTGTTTCTGAAGGATTACTTTATGATTCTTACATTAAAAGAGCTTATTTAGTGAGAGTTGAGAAGGATTTAGTTAAATATTATAAGTCTTTAGATTTAGCTAAGATAATGGCCAATCCGAAAGGTGAAGGTGATTTAAGTTTACAACCTTTTGATAACATCATAGTTTTCTCTAAAAGTGATTTTATAGATGAAGATTCTGTAATGATAAATGGAGCTGTAAGAAAGCCTGGTAATTTTGTATTTGGTGAAGGAATGAACCTTAAGGATCTATTATACTTATCTGGTGGGTTAAAAAAGGAAGCTGCTATTTCTAGAATTGAAATTTCTAGAGTTTTAGATTATAGCAAAGACTTATCAGTTTATAGACCTTCAAGAACTGTTGTAAAGATTATTGAAGTTGATTTTGAAATGGGTGTGACAGAAGATGATGCCTTATTCGAATTGAAACCAATGGATCAGATTAATGTTAGAATAGAACCGATTTATGAGACACATCAGAATGTAACTTTATTAGGTGAAGTCAATTACCCTGGTACATATACACTTTTAACTAAGAATGATCGATTACTAGATGTATTAATAAGAGCAGGAGGTTTAACAAATTGGGCCTTCCCAGAAGGTGCTAAATTATATAGATCTGAAAATAAACAGGGTTATTTGTTTATCGAATTACAAAAATTGATTACTAATACTAATAATTCAAAATACAATTATGTGTTAAGAGCTGGTGATACATTAATTGTGCCTAAAATCAATAATTTAGTAAGTATCTCTGGAGGGATTGAATATCCTGGAATTGATACGCTCGGACAAATTAATGCACCTTATACTAAAGGTAGAAGGGCTAAATACTATGTTAAAAGATATGGTGTAGGATTTAATAGAAAAGGTGGTGCTATGAAGCGTAAGACTATGGTTGAACTACCTTCAGGTATAGTTAAGAAGACTAGGAATTTTGGAGTTTTTAAAATTTATCCAAGAGTAGTTAAAGGAAGTGAAGTAATTGTTCCAGTTAAGAAACCTAAGATCAAAATTATTAGACCTCCTGGAGCAATAATTAATTGGGAAAGAGTTTTAGCTAACTTTAGTGCTTCAATGACTGCATTGGCAACTGTTGTTGTATTAGCTCAAAGTATTCAACCTTAGGAAATATATATGGAAAGATCGCTTTTATTTATCTTCGGTACTAGGCCTGAAGCCATAAAGATGGCGCCTGTTATAAACAGGTTTAAGCGATCTAACTTTGACTTTAATGTTAAAGTTTGTATTACTGCGCAGCATAGAGAGATGTTGGATCAAGTTTTAGATTTCTTTCAAATACAACCTGATTACGATTTAGACTTAATGAGGCCAAATCAAAATCTTTATACTTTAACATCAGATATCATCTTAAATCTTAAAGATGTATTAGATGAAGTTAATCCAGATTATGTTTTTGTACATGGAGATACAACAACGACAATGGCTGCCTCTATTGCATCATTTTATCATCAAGCTGTAGTTTGTCATATAGAAGCTGGATTAAGAACTTATAACAAAAGAGAACCCTTCCCTGAAGAATTAAATAGATTAATATCTACTGCTGTTAGTGATATACACTTCGCTCCTACAGATAGTTCAAGAGAAAACTTATTAAAAGAGAATATTGATTCTAATTCCGTTATTGTTACTGGTAATACTGTAATTGATGCTTTATTAAATAGTGTTGGGAAAGTTAATGCTGATAAATATGCACATCCGGAGATTGAATCTGTGAAAAATATAATCGACCCAAATAAGAAGTTAGTTCTTGTAACAGGTCATAGAAGAGAAAATCATGGAGAGGGCTTTATAAATATTTGTAAAGGACTTGCAAAAATTAGCGAGCACAATGATTTACAAATTATTTATCCTGTGCATTTAAATCCAAATGTTCAAGGCCCTGTATATGAAGCTTTATCTGGAAGAGATAATGTTCATTTAATAGCCCCTTTATCTTATCCATCATTTGTATGGTTAATGGATAAGTCGGATATAATTATTACAGATAGTGGTGGTGTCCAGGAAGAAGCACCTTCTTTAGGTAAGCCAGTATTAGTAATGAGAGATACAACAGAAAGACCTGAAGCTGTAGATGCAGGAACTGTATTGTTAGTTGGTACAGATGCTGATGAAATTTATAAAAGAACCATCGAGTTACTGAATAATAATTACAAATACAGGTCTATGAGTAGAAAACATAACCCTTATGGAGATGGTATCGCAAGTGATATCATTTACGACTTTATTAAATCAAGATACCTTAATTAGAGTTCAATATGAGTGATGTTGTAATGGTTGGATTAGGTTATATTGGCCTCCCTACTGCAGGAGTAATGGCTAATCATAATATTAAAGTCCAAGGCGTTGATGTAAAACAAGAAGTGGTTGACATTATCAATGATGGGAAGATCCATATTGTTGAACCAGGATTAGAAGAGCTAATACATAGTGGTGTTACAAAAGGATTTTTGAATGCTTCATTGAGTCCTGTATCCGCAAATACTTATTTAATAGCTGTACCGACTCCTTTTAAAGGAAATTTTGAGCCAGATTTGACCTATGTAGAAAAAGCCATTGATGCTATATTACCGCATCTTAAGGAAAATCAATTAGTCGTTATTGAATCTACTTCTCCTGTAGGAACAACAGAAAAAATGTATAATCGAATTGTCAATGCTAAACCTGAATTAAAAGGGAAGCTTAACATGGCATACTGTCCTGAAAGAGTTCTTCCAGGAAACGTAATACATGAGCTAGAAAATAATGATAGAGTTATTGGTGGTATTGATGATAAATCAACAAAGGCAGCTTCAGACTTTTATACGCTGTTTGTAAAAGGTGAATTGCATCCAACTAATGCTAGTAC
>JBELBA010000180.1:0-4342 GCA_042095635.1 Chitinophagales bacterium | reverse complement strand
CACCCTTGTTTTCCAATAGCACTTACACATTATAAAAAGATGTGCAATGCGCTTAAAGAATCTAATACAGCAGACTTCATGGCCTACTTTGATGCTCATTATATTGGTAACTATTTAGCGGTGCTATCATTATTCAATGAAAACCATCAATGTACAGGAGATAATCTAAAATTGTTTTTTGATTTAGATACTAAAAAATTCTATCCACTTTACAGACAAGAGTATGGATATAGAGACCTAGATTGGCGGATCTATAATAGAGATGATCTATGGTTTAATTCCTTTCCTAATTTCAACAAATTAGTATTTGAAAGATCTTTACAAATGCATGCAAACGCAAAAAATGCACAGATCTTAAAGTCTTTATTAAGTATTGACTCAGTAAGACATTATAGAGATATAAAGCTTTGGGACTTTGTGCAACAAAGAGCAGGTTTAGCAGATAGTCTAAATGCTACTTATTTAGCTAACAAAGCTGTTATGCTAAATGCAAATGTTAGCAGAAGAGCCTATTATTTTGAACAACAAGGCCAAATTGGTTTAATGAATAGCATCCTTAATATGGCAGATCAATATATCAATTATGCACATGTATATGGATCTAGAAATACATCTACATCAAGCACTGAACTTGCTATTGATGCATTTGTAAAAATGAATGTTAATCAAGGATCATTTAATCAATCCCAGTATGGTATTCAATTCAATGATCAGTTAGATATCCAGTACAAATACCTAGAAACCTATCAATTGGGACCAATCACTATTACTAATTGTATTACAGGAGATACCGTACCAGATCATTATATCTTCCTCAACCAGTATTAATAAAAAAAGGATCTTATTTATAAGATCCCTTCTATTTCTAATATTTATTTTAAGCTTATTCTACTCTAAATTGCTTAGTATAAGATTCGTATCCATTCTTAATATTTACAAAGTATAATCCACTATTAAAGTTAGTGATATCAATATATCTAGCTTGATTAGGATTAACTTGCATTACCATTTCTCCTAAGATATTATAGATAAATACTTGTGCTCCATAAATCTCTCCTGTCGCATTTATTGCAATAAAGTAGTCTGCAGGATTTGGATAAATATCAAACGAGAAACCTTCTTCTTCTAAAATGAAAGTTGCAACACCATCATCTTCGTTCGTTGTATCATCACCTTCATTTCCATTATCTGCTGATGTATCATCATCATCATCTCCTGTTGTATCTCCATCGTCAGTTATAGTATCGTCATCTGTACCATCACCATTATCTGCAGTAGTGTCGTCTTCATCAGTAGTTGTATCTCCTTCTAAACAAGCAACTGTCGCTCTAATCAATATGGTTCTAGACCTATTCCAGTTAGTTTCTTCAAAGAAAGGCATAAATGAACCATCGCTAGCCTGTGTATAGGCGTAATTATTTTCTCCTGCATCTGAAGTATATAATACTAAGGTATCTCCTGCATCATAACTAAATACAATCCCTACATAAAACGTAGCAGGTACTTCAATGCCATCAAATGAAAAACCATTGATGTAACCTGATTGCAAGTTTGCTAAAGGTGCTAAGGATTGAAGAATAACATTATTTGGATCTGGTTGTCCATTATCATCTCCTAATACTTGAATTGTTACATTAGAAGCAGCATCTCCATCTTTAGCTATATGTACGCCAAACCCAACATTTTCCAATAACCTCGCTCCTCCAACATCAAACCGCTCGAATACGGCTAAATCCTGGTAACTATTATTACCAGCACAATAACCGCTTCCGTTTTCAGGTAGGTCTACTAATAGATCTGCGCCATCTGTCATGTTAGACAATTCTTCAGCTACACAATCATTATCAGGATCATATGCTCCAGAATTATCATCTGTTCCTCCGCTATCTTCCGCATCATCACTTCCATCTGTTGTATCTCCTTCAGGCACACCTAAATAACCTTCAATCCAATCTTGGTAATAAGAAACTCTAGCGTATACACCAGGATAGTTAGCTCGTGCACATCCATAACCCCAACTTACTACACCAATTTGTACCCATTTACCATCTGCATCTTGTGCAGCTAATGGACCACCGCTATCTCCTTGACATGCATCAATACCGCCATCCATGAAACCTGCAACTAACATTCCGTCTGTAATTGCACCGCCATAAGAGTTATTTCTGTTTGCTCTATTATTACTTACTACAGGAACTTCTGCAGCCATTAATTGATCTGGAAAATCTGATCCACCATCTTCTCCGGACATATTACCCCATCCAGATACATAAGAACTATATCCGTCTGCTTCTAAATCCGTTGTATTAGTAGTAGCATAAGATATAACTTCTGCTGTTGCTCCTGTTGGGATTGGACTAGCTAATTTAATTAGCGCAATGTCGTTATCCTGAGATTGATCGTCATAATTAGGATGTAAATAAAATGCTTCTACCTCTACATAAGAGATGGTGTTATCATCTTCCTCCAAAGATCCCATTCCATAAGCAATGGAGATCTGATTTGCATTATCAAATTGATCTAAACAGTGCGCTGCTGTTAAAATCCATTCTTCATTGATTATAGATCCGCCACAAAATTGAGCACTTCTTGCTGTATAATTACCAGCTTGTACTAAAGCAACTTGCCATGGATAATCTTCAATTTCTACTGGAGAACCACCTACAATGGTTGTTCCTTGAGCGTATAATTTATTGTTAAATAATGATAAGAACAAAACTGCTGTAATCATTATCAATAATTTGTAATCAAATAAAATAGTATTTTTTGATTTCATGTAATAAATGGTTTAAGGTTTTGAATGAACTATTAGCGCTTACCATATAAATTAGGGATTATTTGCAATAATACAAACGCTTCATTGACATAGGAGTTAAGTTTTCCTAATTTTTGTAGAAATTTGTAAGTAACACTACATTTTTTTGAGAAATGATCAAAATAAAATTGTCGGATACAGTCATTTAAATGACTTGTAACATCTTATAAATCAGTGATATATAAATGATATATTTAATACGTATCCCAAATTAAAGCACAACGTAACAGACAATATTGATGAAGACAAAGCCATTAAATTGGCGAAACATTCCATAACAAGATGATGGAAGTTAGACCTAAATAAACAAGTCTCTGATGCAGTCTATTTCTTAATCGTTTTCTTCTTCCTTAATTAGATCTACATACTTCAAACTTAATAACTTACTAGGCGTGACGCTTAGGCCTTGTACATGAGCATGTGTAAAATTGACTATCTGATCGTAATATATTGGAATTAATGGCGCATCATAAGTTGACATAGAATCTAAGTCCATATATAATTTCATCCTACTATAATCATCTAAAGTATTTATGGATGCTTCGTATTTAAGATCGAATGCAGGGTTCTGATATCTAGTAAAGTTAGGCGAACTTGGATTCTCTCCATAAAAGCAAGTTAAGAAAGTCTCTGGGTCTGGATAGTCCATAATCCATTGTCCGTAGAAACAGATTAAAGTACTCTTCTCTCTTTCAGCTTTAATAAAACTCTTATTAGTTGGTACTAGGTTAATATCAATACCAATCTTCTTCAACTGACCATGTATAGCAGTACAGACATCTTGTGCACCATGTTCCACAAACATATCAATCTTAGGAATACCCTTTCCATAAGGATAACCAGCTTCTGCTAATAATTTCATAGCTCTATTAGGATCGTAATTAAATCCTTTCCAAGTATATTCCAAATCACCATACATTACTGGTGGTATAAATCCATGATGTGCAGGTGTACCAATACTATTTCTTAAAAACTTTACTATTTCATCTTTATCAATAGCATGCGCAATTGCTTGCCTTACCTTCTTATTAAAAACTGGATGACCTTTTAAAGATTGACCATTCACGTCTTTCTTAATACTCGGATCAGTCATAAACCCTAGGTACTCTGTATTTAAATAAGGTAATTTGTTAAAGATTAATTTATCTTCAAATTCTGGTCTCAAGTCTCCTTTAATAGTTAATAGTTCATCTTTAATAGAAGGGTCAATACTAGTTAAGAAGTCTAAATCCCCTTTTAAGAAGGCCATTAACTCTGTATGCTTATCCTGAATAAAAGTAATCTTAATAGCATCTAAATAAGGCAATGAGTCATTACCATATCGCTCCCAATAAGATTTATTCTTTACTAAATACATCTTCTTCCCTTCATCCCACTTCTTAAATCTGAATGGTCCTGTACCGATTGGATGTTTTGGGAAATCCCTTCCATAGAAGTCTACAGCTTCTTTTGGCACTACAGAGCAATATTGCATTCCTAACATCCCTAAGAAAGGTGGAAATGGTTGTAAAAGGTTAATCTGAAACA
>JBELBA010000179.1:0-4470 GCA_042095635.1 Chitinophagales bacterium | reverse complement strand
GTCTTAATGTCAGTGAGTTTTCTGGTACTGGAAGAATAGGAGGTACTGCTATGGAAGAAAATAGAGTTCAGATAGAACAAAACATAGCATGGGTTTGGGCTCATCCAAATGTTGAAATATCAATTTCTTACAATTTTAAATAATAGTGATGAAGAGATTAAGTATAATATTAATAGCGTTAACAGTTTTATTTACAGCTTGTAATCCTGAAACTAATCCTATGAATGGTGTTTCGATGGTGGTAGATACGAGAGTAGCTAATTCATCTGTTTCTTTGATGTTTGCAGATGCAGCAACAGGACAGCCAATTAACGATGACATCACTGTAAGTATTTCAGGAGATGGAGTAGATAATGTATTTGATATTGGTGGTTATAAAAGTGCAACTTATAAAGCAAAAAATGGATTCTTAACTTTAGCTATTATTTCAGCAGATGAAATATCTGAAACGAATAAAATAAATTTTGTTATTGAAGGTGATATTGCAGGCTTCTTGCCTTCCACGCATGTGTTTTCTTTTACAGAAGAATCTCATGAAGCAATAAAGGTGAGTATGTTAAATATTGCAGAACCTGAAAGTTTACCTGATGGTGTTGAGGTAACTGTTCAAACAGCTGAAGTTGTTGGAGGAGTTGTTCAAGATACATTAAGGTACAACCTAATTTCAGAATCATCTAATACGGGAATGGATATTACTATTCCTGCAGGAATGGTAATGAAAGATGCTTCTGGAGTTGCTCTAAGTGGAGATATATCTGTAAGTACTGTATATTTCAATAATCAGGACGATGCGGCATTAGCAGCTTATCCTGGAGGATTAAATATGAAATTAAATTCAGATAATAGAGCAATTACTACTGGGTTTATGACAACATGTGGTTTTACTAGAATACACATTACTGATGAGTTAGGAAGAGTAGCAAGAAACTTTACAGAAGGTACTATGTATATAGAAGTTGAGATACCTACTAATACTATTAGACCTAATGGTGACTTGGTTGTTTCTGGAGATAATTTAAAATCTATTTCAAGACAAGAAGATGAAGATGCTTGGTTTGATGAAGATGATAATATACCTGTAGAAGGGCCAAATGACAATGGAAACTTAGTGGTAGCAAGTGAAATTAGTCATTTATCCTACCATAATTGGGGTTGGTTTACAGAAAACACATGTGAAAGTGAGGTTACTACTATGACTATTAATTCTGAAGTATATGGACCAAACATTGAAGGTGATGTTAATTATGAAATAAGAAAAGCTGTTGACAATAAGTTAATGGAAAGAGGGATCTGGCATTTTAATTATGGGATTCCATTTGATATTAATGTTTATGAAGGTCAGGAAGTAAAGATTATATTGAAGAAAGGATCATCTGCAGGTTGTATTTCAGTTTTAGATTCTGCAGTTGTTGCAGACATGTGTACAGAAGATATTTCCATCAGTATTCCTGTTGAAACAGATATTCTACCAGAAGTTAAGATTATTATGGATGGAACTTGTTCTGGTGCAGAAGATGTTGTAATTAAACCTTCTTTAGGGTTTTGGTATTTAAATACTAGCAATGATTGTGCAGATTGGCAACAGGCATATATGGTTAATGGAGAAGTAACATTGATTAACTTAGAAGTAGGTGCAACTTATCAAGTTAACGCTTATATAGACGAGCAAGTTAAATCTAGTACTGTTACAGTAACTAGTGATTCAACAGAATACTACAGACATATCGACCTGCCAACAGACGTATGTAATATGATTGGCTACTAGTCTTTTTTGAATATATATTTTCTACT
Source organism: Chitinophagales bacterium (assembly GCA_042095635.1). GTDB lineage: Bacteria > Bacteroidota > Bacteroidia > Chitinophagales > CAJXBJ01 > JBELBA01. Next base: position 2,679 of record JBELBA010000179.1, on the reverse strand, counting down.
CTTATTAGAAACCTTTATTTTCAGTTAATGGTTTCTAATAAGAGTATTTTTTTTAGGTGTTCGTTAGTCTTATTGTTGTGCATATTTTGCACGCAATCTATAGCCATCAATAAGGATAGTCTAAAAAATGTTTACCATTCAATTACTGATGTAGATCAGAAGTATGAAATGTATAAATTCCTTTCTAAGGATTTAAAGAAAGATGCTAAGTTTCAAGATTGGTTAAATAAAGACTTTAAGGAGGTCTGTAAACGAGAGGGATGGAATTATTTGCCTCTAGTTCATAATAACATTGGTTATGCATTTTCTAGAAAGCATGATTACGACTCAGCGCTTTATTATTATAATTTAGCAATAGATGCATACCATATTGCAGATGATTCTGTTGCAACTATCCAAGTGTATGCAAGAATGGCCAAAGCTTATGCCAAACAATCTAATTACTCATTAGGGTTAATCTACCAAAAGAAAGCCATTGATTTAGCAGAGGATAATAAAATAGCTGCTAAGCAATTAGCAGGTTACTATAACTCAATGGGTATCTTACACAAAGAGGAAGGGGCTTATATCGATGCACTTAAATATTATTTTAAAGCGCTAGATATTATTGAAACATTAAATAAACCAACTAAGGCATCTAAGATTAAGAGTAATCTTGGATTGATCTATAATAAGCAGTTGGAGTATAAGAAGGCAGAAGAGATGTATTTTAATGCTGTTAATGACTTAGATGAAAATAATGTAAAACATCAATACTCATTAGCCATTTTGTATTCTAATTTGGGCGCTAATTACAGAGATAAAGGTAATTTTGATAAATCCCATGAATATCACATTAAAGCATTAGAATTAAAAAAATCCATCAATAAACGTTCCAGTATCTCTATTACTTATAATAATCTGGGAGAGTTATATGGAGATCAAGGTTTGTATGTAAAAGCTTTAGTATATGTAAATAAAGCTTTAAAAATTAAGGAAGAAGATCAAGATAAAGACGGTATTGTATATTCTCTTAATATAATTGCAGATTTACATAACAAGCAAAAGAATTATAATCAAGCCATAGGTGTATTAAATAGAAGTATTGCAATCTCGAAAGAAATAGGAGCACATAGAGAGTTGGCCGATGCATATGAAGAGCTGTCACGCTCTTATGAGGGAATTAACAATCAGATTCAAGCATTTAGTTATTATAAAAAGTTTACTGCTATAGAAGATTCTATAATTTCTGTAGATAGGGCAAAAAAGTTAGCAGAATTAGACGCGATCTATCAATTAGATAAAAAGGAAGATGAAATTAGGCTTCAAAGTGTTCAGATCGAAAAGCAAGTTTCTGATATTGAAAATCAAAAGACCTTTATCATTGTAGCAATTATAGCATTAAGTTTAGCAGTGTTAGCATTGTTCTCTTTTATCCAAAGTAATAGAGTAAAGAAAAGATCTAATGAACTATTGGAAGCTAGTAATCAGGAAATAAAAATGGCAAACATCGAGTTGCAAAGTTTAAATGAGGAAGTTCAGACAAAGAATGAAAACTTAAATGAACTTTATGAAACGTTGGACGAAAAGAATAGAGATATTACATCAAGTATTAACTATGCTAAAAAGATACAAGATGTAATATTACCAACAGATCAACAGGTAAATGATTTATTCCCAAATAGCTTTTTGTTGTATCAACCTAAAGATATTGTAAGTGGTGACTTCTATTGGATGGAGGAGACTTTAGAGAAGAAGTTCTTTATGGCTGCAGACTGTACAGGGCATGGCGTTCCAGGTGCTTTTATGAGTTTGATAGGTTCTTCCATATTTAATCAATTGGTGTTAGAGCAAAAATGTACTAATACAGGTGAGATATTGACACAAGCACGAGAGCTAATTATACATCGATTAAAACAAACAGGAAAAGAAGGGAGTCAGAAGGATGGAATGGATGCAGCGCTTTGTATGTTAGATCCTAAGACTAATATACTATCATATACAGGCGCTAATAATCCTGTTTATATTGTAAGGCCAATTAATAATGACTTGCTATCTGTAAATGGTAATCTTACAGAACCAAATATAGAAGGAGATGAGCTTAATTTATTTGAAATAAAAGCAGATAGTCAGCCAATTGGATACTATACTGGAAAAGATGATCCCTTTACCTTGCAAGAGATACAATTGAAAAAAGGAGATTTAGTTGTAATTTCTTCTGACGGTTATCCAGATCAATTTGGTGGACCAAGAGGTAAGAAGTATAAATATAAGCCGTTTAAGCGCTTATTCATGGAGTATTACCATATGGAGTCTAAAGAGATAGAAAATGCCTTGAAGAAAGAGTTTTATGCTTGGAAAGGCAAGGAAGAACAAGTGGATGATATCTGTATTATAGGAGTTAAGGTTTAGTTAACATTGAAGTCTGCTACTTCTTCGTATTTATTATCTTTAATTTCAAATAATTGATTAACAGGACCGTTGGATAGCCATAAATAAGGGGCTTTTAATACCTTATTATAATTTGAAGCTTGCAGGAAAACAGTTTCATCAATTTTTATCTCAGATTGCTTACATTCGATTAATACCCAAGGAGCTCCAATACTATTATAGATGACTGCATCAAATCGTTTATATCTTCCATTAACTTCAAAGCCTTTTTCTATGGCAATATTAGATTTTGAAATTGATTTTTCGTGG
>JBELBA010000178.1:0-4531 GCA_042095635.1 Chitinophagales bacterium | reverse complement strand
TTTGCGTAGTTAGCGATTTGAGTAGAAACTTGAAATGCATCTTTAGCTTCTGCATCAACTCTTACAGCATCATCTGCTCCAATAGCTAAAGCTTTTCTAATAATCGCATCATCTTCGGCAGTTCCAACGGTAATTGTTGTAACAGAACCACCAAATTGTTCTTTTAACTCTATTGCTCTTACCAATGCATACCACTCATCATATGGGTTCACAATATATTGCACATTTGTCTTATCAAACTCAGTGTTATTATTTGTGAAATTGATCTTTGATGTAGTATCAGGTGTCTTACTTATACATACTAAAAATTTCATAAAATTATATTCAGTTTATTTTACCTAATAATTAAGCTAATTTAGCGAAAAATTACGAAATCACTATGGCTTCTTCCAGATTAGAAATATTGCTTAAACTAAAAGCAGAAAACCCTTATGACAGCTTCAATTCCTATGCCTTAGCATTAGAATATATGAAGGATGATATCGCTCAGTCTCTAGATATTTTTAAACAGTTATCGATTTCAAATCCAGACTTCTTACCTACCTATTATCAATTGGGTAAAATATATCAAGATATGGAAGCATATGATGAAGCACTTGAAATTTTTAGAAAAGGCTGTGAGGTTGCCAAATCACAAAACAATAACAAAACGCTTAATGAACTTAATTCTGCTATCTTAGAAATTGAATATGACGTCTAATTTTCAACAAGCATTTAATGCTTTTATAAATAAGCACAAATGTCTTCAAACTAATAGTAAAGTAATCATTGCTGTTAGTGGAGGTATTGATTCTATGGTTTTATTAGATCTTTTTAGAAAATCTAATTATACTATAATGGTAGCGCATTGTAACTTTAATTTAAGAGGTAATGATTCTATAGCAGATGAACAATTAGTCGCCACTTATTGTAAGAACCATCAAATTAAATTCATTTCTAAATCATTTGATATTGAATCATCTGCTTCAACTCAAGTAACGGCTAGGAATTTAAGATACGATTGGTTTAATTCCTTATTATCTTCTGAAAATTTTGATTGTATAGCTACAGCTCATCATGCAGATGATCAATTAGAGACCATTTTAATGAATTTAGTGAAAGGAACTGGTGTGAATGGACTTAAAGGAATCAGTGTGGTAAATAACAATTTAATTAGACCACTCCTTTTCACAAATAAAAACAATATAAGCGCATACGCTGAAGAACAAAATATCGATTACAGAGAAGATGTTTCCAATCAATCTGATAAATATCTAAGAAATAAATACAGGCTTAATATTATACCTCAGTTAAAAGAAATTAACCCTTCTATTACTGATCATATTCAGGATTTCTCTCAAAGAATGAAAGCAGCTCAAATCATCATTGATAAACAAATTAACAATGATTTAAAAAAAATACTAAAAGTGGAAGATCAAGTTACACAAGTTGATCTTTCAAGGTTAAATCTATCAGCTTACAAACAAACGCTGATCTATGAAACCTTGAAACGCTTAGACATTGCATCTACTGCTAGTTTAAAAGAAGTATTAAAACTTTGTATAAGCGCATCGGGCAAGTCCATAACTATAAAAGGATATCAATGTTTAAAGTACAGAAACCACCTATATTTTAAACCAACGGATGACAAAAACAACATTATTCAGATCAATCAATGGAAGAAAAAGATTCAACTTGTAACAGCTGAATTAACTTGCAAAGACATTCCTTTCTCTAAACTTGGTGAAATGGATAAGTCTTGCATTTATGTAGACAGTAATAAAGTAGACTTCCCTATTACCTTTAGAAAGCTTCAAGATGGAGATTACTTCTATCCGTATGGAATGAAAATGAAAAAGAAAAAATTAAAGAAATTCTTCAATGATCAAAAGATAAACCAATTTGAAAAAGAACAGACTTGGATTATGGAAGACGCTTCTAGAAGAATAATATGGGTTGTAGGACAAAGAATGGATGAGCGTTTCTTTCCAAAAACGAACACATCTAATCCAGTAAAAAAGATACAAATCAAGTCTTAAAAGCAAAGGCCTGTGAATAAATCCACAAGCCTTTCAATAATTAAACTGCTGTTAATAAGCTTATTGAATAATAAGCTTATTACTCCGTCTTTTATATTCCGTCTCCATACTTACAAAGTAAATACCAGACTTCAATTCGTTTATTGCTATCGCTATAGAACTCGAAGTTAAAATTCTAGACTCATTAAATACTTTTCTTCCAGTAATATCAGTGAATGTAATTTCCGCTGTTTCTCCTAAGTTAAAATCACTGATGATAATAATCTCATCACTTCCATTAGTAGGGTTAGGATATACATTTAAGTCTCCAACTTCTAATGCTTCAATACCTGTTTCATCATCTTCTTCTAACCATATATTCCAAGTAGTATCTGGAGTATAAGTGGGCGCATTAATAGTAAACTCGCGTTCTTCTGAAAACTCGGTACAAGTATTCATCCCTGCAATAGCTCTTACTCTATACTTATAAGATTTATCATATAAGAAATCAGTCGTATTAACCATGTAATTATTGCTTACTACCTCATCAATCATTAATGCTGCAAAACTACCAAACTGTGTAGTCACTTGAATGTGATACATTTCCGCACCTTCAATTGGATCCCATCCAAATACAACATAGTTTTCTGGAACGTCATAAGAGTTAGCAACAGGATATACTAAATTAGGCTCTTCAAACTCTACAAATTCTGGAGCATCCGAATTTAATAAGTAATATCTATTCTCTTCTACATTAGCATGCATCGCTTGGATTTGCTCTTCAGAAAACTTAGATTGACATCCATCATTAGAATAAGACATAAATAAACTTCCATCTGTTTCAATAGAATCCCCAACAGGATCTAGATATCCAAAAGTATAAGGACAATTCCATCTATCAGAATGATAATCTGGAGGTGTATCACAGAAACCATCTCCTGTTCTAGAACAATTAGCTCCGTCTTGTCTTTCTTGTCTATTTTCATTTAAAGGATTCTCATCGAATGATCTACCCTCCCATCCACTAAAAGTATGCGGCAAACTTAAAAAGTGCCCTAACTCATGTGTTAATGTAGTTGCCTCTCTAAGCTGACAACTATTAGTAATTGCTACTGCATCACCTGACCAATCAAAATAACCACAGTTACCTTCTACTGCCTGATTACAAAAATAAACATTGATAGCTCCATCAACGTTGTGCGTATACATCATGTCTCTTCCTGCAGAATAATCATGATCATAATACTCAGTATTATCTATATACTCAATATCTCCTTTAATATAGAAGTACATATCTGCTTGTACATAGTTATCATTTAATACACACATCGTATGGAATAGATCTTCTAAATCATAATATCCTTTTCCTGAATCATCTCCTACAATATGAATAGCAAGCGGAATAGTTTTCTCTGCTCTAGATCCTCCGTATTGCATTTTTTGGTAAGTAGGCCTTTGTTGAAAGCTGCTTAACCAAGCTTCTTGCTTTTCTCCTAAAGTTGATGTTCCACATAAGCTATGATTGTGATCATAAACTTGACCAAAAATGTTCAAGCTGAAAAGAATCATAAGTGAAAAAGAATATATTTTAGTCCCCATTGTTCGATTTTTGTTAACATAAATTACTCAAAAACAAGGATATATACAAGATCTACCCTAGCTTTGAATATAAAGTATAAAGGTTTAACAAAGTGATTAGTCAGCATCCTGACATTATTATTAGATCACTACTTCTAATCTTTATTTTGTCAATCTGACAATATTATAGACCTAATTATCTTTAAAAGGTTTAATCCTATCAAAACACATTCTTACACTTCCAATAGAATTAAATATACTATACTAGTTCTTGTTTAGAACGAAAAAGGGCCTAATCAAATTGATCAGGCCCTTATTTTTATACTACAACGTTTACAATTCGTTTAGGAACGACGATTACCTTTCTTGGTCCATCATCCCCTATCCATTTCTTCATAACCTCTAAAGCTAGTACTTCCTTCTCTACCTCATCTTTACCCATATCAATAGGTAATTTCACTTTAGCTCTTACTTTTCCGTTAACAGAAACAGGATATTCAAATTCATTTTCTACTAAATGCTTTTCATCATGTTCTGGATATTGCGTATCCATTACAGAACCTTCATTACCTAACTTAGACCATAACTCTTCTGCAATAAATGGAGCAAAAGGAGCTAATAACTGTACCATCGGATTTAAGATCTCAGCTTTATGACAATTTAATTTCCCTAATTCATTTACAGCTACCATTAAGGCAGAGATAGATGTATTATAAGACAATTGCTCCATATCTGCATTTACTTTCTTTAATGCCGTATGCAATACTTTTAACTCTTCAGGAGTTGCAACATCATTAGTTACAATCCACTCATCTGCTTCTTCTATCTTCTCGTTATGGAATAAACGCCAGAACTTCCCTACAAATCTAGACACCCCATCAATACCACTTGCATCCCATGGTTTATGCTGTTCTATTGGTCCTAAGAACATTTCATACATTCTAAATACAGATCGG
>JBELBA010000177.1:0-4538 GCA_042095635.1 Chitinophagales bacterium | reverse complement strand
GTAGGATTTATTTTAACAGTTTTGATCGCAATATTTGGCAAAGATATTTATCATTGGACGCATCATGGTTTAACAATAGAAGGTGATGAGCATTTCGATCCTTTATTAAAGGCTAAAGAGTGGTACTTAAATTACGGTGGATGGATCGCTAGATTAGTTATCTATTTTATCGGATGGATTATCTTATCAAAATTAATTAGAAACAATTCATTAAAAGAAGATGAAGAGGGTGGTACTAAGTGGTATAGAAGCTCTATTAAGATCAATGCAGCATTCATTGTATTCTTCGCCGTGTCTTCTTCAATGTGGGCTTGGGATGCAGTGATGTCTTTAGATCCTCACTGGTTCTCAACTTTATTTGGATGGTATATGTTCAGTTCCTACTGGGTATCTTTCTTCGCTGTGATTACGATCTTAGTAATTGTTTTAAAGAGAATGGGATACTTATCGTTAGTAAATGATTCTCATTTACATGATTTAGGTAAGTTCATGTTTGCCTTCGCTTTATTATGGACTTATTTCTGGTTTTCTCAATTTATGTTAATATGGTATGCTAACATTCCTGAAGAAACATTATGGTACTTAAAGAGATTCAATGATATGCCTGTATTAATCGGCTTCACATTATTCATTAATTTCCTTTGTCCTTTCTTAATCTTAATGACAAGAGATGCAAAGAGAAACCAATATGTGTTATTATTAATGGCAGTATTAACTCTAATTGGACACTGGTTAGATTTCTATATCGTAATAATGCCTGATGGTGCTGCACACTTTAAGGGGATTTCATTATTAGAAATTGGAACAACTTTATTATTTGCTGGAGGATTTGCTATGGTATTCTTTAAGTCTTTAGAGAAGGCATCTTTAGTACCAAAGAATCATCCTTTATTAAAAGAAAGTATTCATCATGAGTGCTAATAAATTAAAAGACGAATAATTTTATCAATATGAACGGTTATACATTAACGTTATCAGCAATTGGTTTTTTATTATTACTTATTACCATTTATCACATTGGTAGAGTAATAGAATCAGCTGCTTTTATTAAGGGTGAGAAAGATGGAGATGCTCCTAAAGAAAACAATATTGTAGGATTAATATTCTCATTAGTTGGTCTTTTATTTGTAGTATTATCTACTTGGTCAATTATCGAGTTCAAAGATATATTTTTACCATTATCTGCATCTAAGGAAGGTTTATTAATTGATGAAATGACATCAGTGACGTTCTTTTGGACATTCTTAGTATTCTTAGTTACACAAGTTGCTTTATTCATCTTTGCATTTATGTATAAGAAGAACGAGAAAAGAAAAGCACTTTTCTTTTCTCACAATAATAGCTTAGAGATGTTCTGGACAATTGTTCCTACGATCGTTTTAACTTTCTTAGTAATTAAAGCTTATATCGCTTGGGATATAATCATGTTTGATGAAACAGAAGACGTTACTATCGAAGTTACAGCTAAGCAATTCGGCTGGATCATACGATATCCAGGAATGGATGGTAAGTTTGGTGAAAAGCAATTCAGATTAACAGATGATGCTAATAATGAATTAGGAATTAACTTTGAAGACCAGGCTTCGAGAGATGATTTAATGATTACTGATACTTTGATGTTACCTAAAGGGAAAAGAGTTAAGGTTAATTTAAAATCAAGAGACGTACTACATAGTTTTTATTTACCTCATTTTAGAGTTAAGATGGATTGTGTGCCAGGAACACCAACAGTGTTTAGGTTTACACCAACTCATACGACTAAGGAATACAGAGAGGATGTAGTCAATACAGAAGATTTTGACTTTGAATTAGCTTGTGCTGAGATGTGTGGTTCATCCCACTATGGAATGGGAAAGGCTGTTAAAGTTGTGACTTGGAAAGAATACCAGGCTTGGATTAAAAGAAAAACAGAAGAGAATAGCACATACTATTCTATCTACTCTTCTAACTAATGCGAATTATTAAAAAATTAAATAGATATAGATATGTCTGCAATAGCTACTACTGAACACCATGGACACGATGATCATCATGAAGGTTCGTTTTGGACTAAGTACTTGTTTTCTTTTGATCATAAAATGATCGCTAAGCAGTTTTTAATTACTGGTATTTTCTGGGCTGTAATTGGAGGAGGAATGTCAATGATATTCAGACTACAATTAGCTTTCCCTGATGCTGACTTTTCTTGGTTAGAACCAATTATTGGAAAATGGGTAGTTGAGGGAACTATTAAACCTGAATTTTATTATGCATTAGTAACTATGCATGGTATTATATTGGTATTCTTTGTATTAACAGCAGGTTTATCAGGTACATTTGCCAATTTACTTATTCCACTTCAGATTGGAGCTAGAGATATGGCGTCACCTTTAATGAACTGTTTATCATATTGGTTCTTTAATGTTGCAGGTATTATTGTATTTATCTCTTTAATGTTACCTACAGGACCAGCTGCTGGTGGTTGGACTTTATATCCACCATTATCCGCTGTGCCAGCATTTATGCCAGGTTCAGGGACAGGAATGACGCTATTATTAGTTGGTATGACATTGTTTATTACTTCTTCTTTATTAGGAGGTTTAAACTACGTAGCTACTGTTCTAAATATGAGAACTAAAGGAATGTCAATGACAAGAATGCCATTGACAATCTGGGCAATCTTCTTTACTGCAGTTATTGGAGTATTAGCATTCCCAGCATTGTTAGCTGCATCTATTCTTTTAGTATTTGATAGAATGGGTACCTCATTCTACTTAAATGAAATATATGCATCAGGTATTGGTCATTTAGATAAATTTGGAGGATCTCCAATCTTATTCCAACACTTATTCTGGTTCTTAGGACATCCAGAAGTATATATAATCATCCTTCCTGCAATGGGCTTAGTTTCAGAAGTGATGTCTAACCAATCAAGAAAGCCAATTTTTGGATATAGAGCTATGATTTTATCGATTTTAGGAATTACAATTCTTTCTTTCATTGTATGGGCTCATCACATGTTTATTTCTGGATTGAATCCATATATTGGTGCAGTATTTATGTTCCTTACTTTATTAATCGCTATCCCATCGGCTATTAAAGTATTTAACTGGATTACCACCATTTGGAAAGGTAATATTCACTTTTCTCCTCAAATGTTATTCTGTTTAGGTTTTGTATCTACTTTTATTTCTGGAGGTTTAACAGGAATTTGGTTGGGTAACTCTACAATGGATATCGCTTTACACGATACTTATTTTGTAGTAGCTCACTTCCACATTGTAATGGGTACTTCCGCAATGTTTGGAATGTTTGCTGGTGTTTATCATTGGTTTCCAAAAATGTATGGAAGATTCATGAACAGACAATTAGGATATTTACACTTCTTCCTTACTTTCTTCGGAGCTTACGGAGTATTCTGGCCAATGCACTATTTAGGTATGGCTGGTGTACCAAGAAGATATTATACGTTTAGTAATTATGATTTCGCAAACGACTTTGGAAGCTTAAATATCTTCATTACAGTTTGTGCATTAATCGGATTCGGAGCTCAGTTTATCTTTGTTGTAAATTTCTTCTTATCGATATTTAAAGGAAGAGAATTAACAGTGCTTAATCCATGGAAATCTAATTCTATAGAGTGGACTACACCAATTGAAAGAATTCATGGAAACTGGCCTGGAGAAATTCCAGAGGTATATAGATGGGCATATGATTATTCTAAGCCTGGTGCTGAAGAAGATTTTATTCCTCAAACAACTCCATTAGGACTTGGAGAGCAAGAGTCTCACTAATAAAGATTTTTTAAGCTAGAGATGTTAAATCAAAATACATATAATCTTAATCAAGTAGAATTAGTTTCTGCTAAATTGGCTGACTTAGCACAGTTGGTTAAGATGAGATTAACTTTGTTAGTCGTATTCTCTAGTGCAATGGGCTATTTATATGCTAGTGAATTAGCAATAAATCCGATACAAATTATCGCTTTATTAGTAGGAGGTTTTTTAATTACTGGATCTAGTAATGCGCTCAATCAAGTGTATGAGAAAAGGATAGATTCAATAATGAAAAGAACAGAAAATAGACCGGTAGCTTCTGGCAGAATGTCTGCAACGGAAGGGGCTATCTGGGGAATGTTAATGGGTGTTGTTGGTGTAATTATACTTATAGAGTTTACTAATGAATTATGTGCAATGTTTGCAACCTTAAGTTTAATCTTATATGCGTTCTTGTATACACCATTAAAAAGAATTTCTAGAATATCTGTATATGTTGGAGCGATTCCTGGGGCTATGCCATTCTTGTTAGGATGGGTAGCATTTACTGCTCAATTTAACTTAGAAGCCGGATTACTTTTTTTAATTCAATTTGTATGGCAATTACCACATACTTGGTCAATTGCATGGTTGTTGAAGAGTGATTATCAAAAAGTAGGTATTCAAATGATGCCAACTAACTGGAAGAATCCAAAGTTAGATGCTTTTATCACTTTACTTTCTGCAGTTGCATTATTAGCAGCATGTATAGTTCCATTTGTCTTTGGTTTTATAGGTGTGATA
>JBELBA010000176.1:0-4560 GCA_042095635.1 Chitinophagales bacterium | reverse complement strand
GGATTATTTTAAGAAAGCTGGAGGACAAGTAGTTCCTACTGGATCTTTAGAATTTATGTTTAATAGAAAAGCTGTTATCGAATTTATCATTCCTGAAGGAATGGATCCAGAAGAATTAGAAATGGAGTTAATTGATGCAGGACTAGAAGATCTAGAAGCAGAAGAAAATACCGGTATAGCTAATGCTGACTACACAGACTTTGGTACTTTAAATGCTAAACTAGAAGAAATTCAAATTGAAATTGTAAAAGCAGAATTACAAAGAATCCCTACTAGTGCTCAAGTATTTACAGCAGAGCAAATTGTAGACATTGAAAAGTTAATCGACAAGATTGAAGATGATGAAGATGTACAAGCTGTATATACCAATATTGCCATCTAAGTATGATCTGGCATAAAGCATATAAATTAGAAAATATTAAAAAAGTGATGGAAACTAATATGGTTGATCACTTAGGAATAGAGATTACTGCTATTGGCTCTGATTATCTAGAAGGTACAATGCCAGTAGATAGCAGAACGCAGCAACCTTTAAATATCTTACATGGTGGTGCTAGTGTTGTATTAGCAGAATCTCTTGGCAGCATAGCAGCAAATCTTGTATTGGACCCAAATGAAAAACTAGCTATTGGTCTTGATGTACAAGCATCTCATATTAAATCTGTTAGAAATGGATTAGTAGTTGGAAGAGCAACTGCTATACATATTGGCAGAAAAACACAAGTTTGGGATATTGAAATCACTACTCCATCTGGCGCAATTATCTGCAAATCAAAGCTTAGCATGGCAGTATTAAACAAAGGAAACAAATCAATTGGCTTTGATGGTATTGATGCGTAACCTTCAGATTTTCAGTTACCTATACCTATGTGTCCTTTAAATATTTACCTTAGCAACTTTTATATATTACATGAGGCAAAGAAGGAAAAACAAGAAGATACCGTTAAAGTACAGATTACTACCTTTATTATTTCCAATAGCCGAAAAAGTAAGTACAGCTTATGCTAAAAAGTTAGCTTTAAAAATGTTCTTTACTCCTCCAAAATCAGATCTGAACGAAGAAGAAGTTGATTTCATAAAAAAAGCTAAAAGGTTACACTTTTACGTTAAAGCAAAAAATGTATATGCTTATTCTTGGGGAAGTGGGCAAAAAAAAATCTTGTTAGTCCATGGATGGGGCGGTAAATCGAGTCAGTTTATGAGTATCATTCTTAATCTTGTAAAGTTAGGATATGAGGTTGTGGCTTTTGATGCGCCAGGTCACGGCTTATCTGACGGGAATGATTCTGATATACTTTTATTTGAGAAAGCTATTCAAGAAATCAATTCTATTCATGGTGAATTCGAATGTATCATTGGACATTCATTAGGTGCAGTTGCAAGTTTATTAGCACAAAAGAATGGCCTTAAAGCCAAGAGGATTATTACTATTAGCGCTCCATCCATAGCAGAAGATATTCTTTACCTGTTTAGAAAGAGCATTAATGCTTCTGAAGCTATAACTAAACATATAGAAGATCATATTGAAAATAAATATGGTCTACCCTTTTATCATTTATCAGGAGAGACTATTGCCGAGCAATTAACTTGTAAAACACCTACTTTGTTAATTCATGATAAAGATGATAAACAGGTTCCTGTTAAGCATTTGAATGCACTTAAAGATAAATTGCCGCATGCAGAGCATTTCTACTCTGAAGGTCATGGACATAATCACATTTTAGAAAATGTGTATGTTCACTTTAAAATTGAAAAATTCTTGCATAATTAATAATACTTAACACTCTATTCTAGATTTCTACGTATATTTGGGTATGTGCCAGAAAGGACTACATAGCGCATTATTTATTCTATTGATCTTATTTTCTACATTGAAGGTAAGCGCTCAATTGCATTACTGTCATGGTCAACTTTCCGAAATATCATTTGAAAAAATTAAAGATTGTTGTACTGGAGACCATAAGGATTGCTGTGACAACGATGCTTTTGAAATTGAAAACGATCAAGATCTTCAACAACAAGAAGAGCAAGTACAAAGCTTTAGCATTGACATTTTAGATCATAAAGTGCAATTCTTCTCTATTTCAGATGATGTACAAGCAATCCAATTCTACGATATTTGTTCTAATAAGGCTCCACCTTTAATTTCAGAACAGAATATCTATTTAATTCAACAAAAACTTATCCTATATCATAATAGTTAATTGATTCGCACACTTTATTAATCAATTAAAAACAACTATTATGAAAAACTTAATCCTATTATTATTTATTAGCGCAACTACGATATTAAGCGCTCAATCCAAGAAAATCACCATTGAATTAGAAGTAAGTGGTAATTGTGGTCATTGCAAAGAAAGAATCGAAAAAGCAGTTGACCTTAAAGGTGTCGGACACGCAGATTGGAATGCTGATACCAAAAAGTTGAAACTTACTTACCGTAAAGATAAGATCGAACTAGAAGCCATTAAACAAGCTATTCTTGCTATTGGCCATGATGTAGAAGGAAAACTAGCTAGTGATGAAATTTATCAAGCGCTACCTGGTTGTTGCCAACATAGAGGAAAAGCAAAACAATGTGAAGATCATCATTAAACTGAGTAGCTATGTATAAATATATATTACTACTCGTATCAAGTCTTTCTTGTATTTCGATAAATGCTCAGGAATTACTTAAAGGTACCATATTCGATTATAATGATGGTAAACCAATTGTATTAGAAGGCGCAACAATTCATTGGGAGAAAACCAATATTGCTACCTTATCTAATTACAAGGGACAATTTTCTATTAAGAAGAAAAACAACAAAAACATTATCGTCTCATTTGTAGGAATGAAATCAGACACTATTGCTATTGATAAAACTATCGATAGCATTAGTGTTACATTGATTCCTAATAACTTGCTAAAATCAATTGAGATCACAGCTAAAGTTAAGGCCAGTCAATTTAATCTTAGTTCTGCTATCAATGAATTGAAATTGAATGAGAAAGAACTCCATAAAGCTGCATGTTGTAATCTCTCTGAGTCCTTTGAAACAAACGCTTCTGTAGACGTTACAACAGCTGATGCAGCTACAGGTTCTAAACAAATAAAGATGTTAGGACTTGCTGGTAAATATGTAATGATATCCAAAGACAATATCCCTCATATTAGAGGCTATAATACGCACATGGGAATGATGTTTATTCCTGGTGCATGGATCAGTGGAATATCTTTAACTAAAGGTATCGGAAGTGTTGTAAATGGTCATGAAGACTTAACAGGACAAATTAATGTTGGACTCATTCAACCAGATACTTCTAGATCTAATGATTACAATTTGTATATCAATAATGAAGGAAGAATTGAAAACAACCTAGTTATACATGATGTTGTTAATAAGCATTGGCAATCTAATGTATTGATACATCAGAATTCTAGATTAATTGAAAATGATAATAACAAGGATGGATTTATAGATTTACCAATTGGTAACCAAATGAATCTGGCCAATCTATGGAAAGGAGAATTTGATAATGGATGGATTACCCATATCGGAATCAATTACACGAAAGATGATAAGATTGCAGGTACTTTAACTAATTCTGATGGTCCACATTATTCCATTAGAATGAACAGTAGAAAGGCAGATACCTACTTTAAGTCTGGTAAAATCTTTAAAGGACATCCAGGTAGATCTTTGGGTATTCAGGCTTCTCATATGTATTATGAGCACAGCTTTACACCAGGTACTCAAACATTCAAAACCTATCAGAACGCGACCTTCTTCAATTTCATATTTGAAGATATTATTGGCAATTCCAATCATCAATATAAAATTGGAATAAATGCAACGAATGATAATTACGATCAAATCCTTGCTGGTAGCTTTAATGATAATATTATAGAACAAATAGGTGGTGTGTTTGCAGAATACCAATTAAAGCAATGGAACAAGTTAACTTGGATTATTGGCGGAAGAACCGACTACTCTACTTTATGGGGATTACAAACTTCACCAAGGACGCATATTAAATATGATATCAATGACCGTTTCCAAGCTAGATTGTCTAGTGGTAGAGGTTTTAGAACAGCTTTTGCATTAGCAGAAAATCAATCTTTATTAATCACTAACCGATTAAAGACAAACACTAATCTTTACAATCTAGAATCTTCTTGGACACATGGATTAAACCTGATGTATCAATTTGAAATTGGATTAAGAAAAGGAACTTTAAATACCGACTACTATTTAACGATTATAGATGGTGTAGTTGCAGATCAGTTTATAGATATATCTAATAATGATATAGAATTTAGAACCAATGTCCCTATTGAATCTAATACCTTCCAAATAGAATGGTTTCAAGAATTAAGCAAAAGAACAGAATTGAGAACTGCTTATAAGTTTTCTAGTGTTAAGCAATTAGATGATCAAGAAACTAATACAAATGTATATGTACAGCAGATGCTTACACCATTACATAGAGGTTTTGCTAACATCTATTACAAAACTAGAAAGCAATGGGAATATGACTATACTATTCAAGTAGTGGGTAATCAAACTTATCTTACTA
>JBELBA010000175.1:0-4597 GCA_042095635.1 Chitinophagales bacterium | reverse complement strand
GTTTATTCTCTCAATTCTGCCAATCTCTGCAACTGCTCAATAGTTAATCCCTAAACAGGATGCTGCACTTTTTGCTGCTTGATAGGGTTAGGTTATCCGACCAAGCCATGCTTTTAAGGGCAGATATGGCAAAAAAATAGTGTCATTACCTTCAGAGTACCCAATAGCCTCTGCAATTTACAGGGGCTTTTTTTGTCTTACTGAATCGCTTCTTTCTTTACTTTAAATGTGAAATATTTTTGAAAAAAGAAGCTATACACAACCGTTATGGCTGTAGCTATCATTTTAGAAGGTGTAGGATACAAGCCAATAGATTCAACTAGTAGTTTAAGTATTACGTAGTTAATTAAAATAGCACCAGCTGTTGTAAGTACATATCTAAAGAGTTGAATTCTGCCCCTTAGGTTTGAAGTACTAAATGTTACGTACTTCTGCAGTAAAAAACCAGTCATAAATGTAAGCGGAAAAACTGTTATAAAGGCCGCTATATGTGGGCTTATTACAATATAGCCTAGATCAAAGTTTTGCTTAATGAATACAAAATTATAAAAGAGAAAATATAGTAAGATATCGAAAGCCAAATTACCACCACCGCATGCTGCATACCTAAAAGTGTCTTTAGGAATGAACCTTTTAAAAGGAGGATGAAAAAAGTCTATGCTGTTTCTTATCAATTTAAACATGTACAAATATACAAAAGTCATTTGTTCCTTTTTGAACCTTTTAGCAAAGAACTCTATATTGCACTAGATTATGACAAAAAATAGATTACATGAAATAATATTTGAGGCTGATACCAGAGCTGGAAAGAACTTTGATATTGCCTTGTTGTTGGCTATTGTAATAAGCGTTGTTTTATTAATGGTCGATAGTGTAAAGAGTATTTCTTCGGCTTACAAAGTTTTTTTCTATGTGTCAGAGTGGATTTTTACAGGCCTATTTACCATTGAATATCTACTTAGGATTTGGATTACCAAAAAACCTATAAAATATGTGTTCAGCTTTTATGGTCTGATAGATCTGCTATCTATATTACCAACTTTCTTAGAAATCTTTATGGCCGGTACTGGTTCATTAATGGTGATCAGAGTATTTAGACTATTAAGAGTATTTAGAGTCTTAAAACTGGTTCAGTTTATAAATGAAGCTAGAGTCTTAATGGATGCTTTAAGAACTAGTAGAAAGAAAATCACTGTATTCATCTTCTTTATCATTACTATAACTGTGTTAATGGGTACAGTAATGTATATCATAGAAGGTGGTGAAAATGGATTTACAAGTATCCCAAGAAGTATGTATTGGGCCATAGTAACACTTACCACGGTAGGTTATGGAGATATTGCACCACAAACGGTATTAGGACAAACAGTCGCTTCCATTATTATGATATTAGGTTATGGTGTAATCGCAATTCCTACAGGTATTGTAGGTGCCGAAATCATTAAGTCGGATAACACATCTACTTCAACACAAGTTTGTCAATCTTGTTCTATGGAAGGACATGACGATGACGCTAAGCATTGTAAATACTGCGGAGCGGAATTATAATTCTTTTTTAGATCTTCCTGTTAGCCCTAATTATTAATTACTTTTACAATAGTAATGAGTAAGCAAGAGGAAGAAGCACCAAAGTCATTAAGTCCAGCAGCGATTGATCAATGTATTAATGCACTAAAACATTTGGTGTCTAATACAGATGAAATCTATTTCTTATCACAAGAGAAAAGAAAGGAATTAATGATGGTTGCAGGTCAATTATCTAGACCAAGTAAAGAAGAGGCAGATAGAAGACTTAAAGACGGGAAGAAGGCTGCTAAAAGAAAAGTTTTAGAAAGAGATAAACATGCTCGTAAGCATACTGGTATTAGAAGTGCTAGAGAACAAGTAGTATTTGAAGCACCTAAATTACTAGAAGGTACAATTATTAAAGATCAGGAGAAAAGGTACTTATCTAGCCCTAGAAATTGTTACGTATGTAAATCGTTATATACAGAATTGCATCATTTCTATGATACCATGTGTAAGGAATGTGGTGATTTTAATTATGCAAAACGTCATCAACTTGCAGATCTTACAGACCAAGTAATTATAATAACAGGATCTAGATTAAAGATTGGATATCATATTACTTTGATGTGCTTAAGAGCTGGTGCTACTGTTGTTGCAACAACAAGATTTCCGATAGATTCTGCCATTCGATTTGCTAAAGAAGCAGATTACGATCAATGGAAACATCGATTGCATATTCATGGCTTAGACTTAAGACATATACCAAGTGTAGAGATCTTCTGTAATTATATAGAACAGAAATATGATCGATTAGATGTATTGATTAATAATGCAGCACAAACAGTTAGAAGGCCGGCAGGCTTTTACAAGCATTTAATGGAGAAAGAGGAAATGCCAGTAGAGGATTTACCTCCTTTTGCACAAACATTATTAGCAGATCACTTTGGTTGTATCAATGAATTGAAGCAATTATCAGGTGCTGCATCAAGTAAAGAGAATAATACATTATCAGTTTCTTGGCATGCGCCAGAACCTGGTATTGGGCTAAGAGCTTCAGCTAAGTTATCTCAGATCCCTTATAGTTTTGATAATTCTCTTCAAGCGCAAGAAGTGTTTCCAGAAGGAGAGTTGGACGCAGATTTACAGCAAGTAGATTTAAGAAAGACCAATAGCTGGAGACTGAAGCTGGGTCAAATTGAAACGCCAGAAATGGTAGAGGTGCAATTGGTTAATGCTGTAGCTCCATTTGTGTTATGTAACAGACTTTCTAATTTAATGCGAAAGGAGAATACAGGTCAGAAGCATATCATCAATGTATCTGCGATGGAAGGAAAGTTTATGCGTTTCCATAAAGAAGACCGCCATCCACATACAAATATGGCCAAGGCTGCATTAAATATGATGACCCATACATCTGCTTCAGATTTTGCCAAAAGTGGTATTTTCATGAATGCTGTAGATACAGGATGGGTAACAGATGAGGATCCTGCAGAGTTATCTAGGAAAAAAGAAGAAGAACATGATTTTCAGCCTCCATTAGATATTGTAGATGGTGCAGCTAGAGTAATGGATCCTTTATTTGATGGAATCAATACAGGAAAACATTGGAGTGGAAAATTTTTAAAAGATTACATGCCAATAGATTGGTAATAAAATATATAGATTATGCTTTCAAATAATGATATACTAAAGAAGTTAAGAGTCGCTCATAAGTTAAGAGATGAAGATATTGTAAAGATTCTTAAGTTGGTAGATTTCGAAATTACTAAAGGTGCTTTAGGAGATATGTTTAGAAATGAAGATCATCCAAAGTATATGGAAGCAGAGAATCAAATCTTAAGAAAATTCTTAGATGGATTAATTGTACACTTAAGAGGGCCAAGACCTGAAAGAAAAAAGAAGTAAACTATGTAATACATTGATTACATTTAACTTATGAAAAATATTCTAAGCATATTATCGTTATTTATCGTTTTTCAATTGTCTGCATTGGAAGTGATTTTTCAGTCTTCTTCAGCAATTTATTGTGCAGAAACTACCGTTAGAACGTTAATCTTTAATTATGATTCGGAAGGATCTACAATGAATGCAAGCGACTTTAATGTTAAATATGCTTTAGCTAATACTACTACTAGTATCTTAATTATTGATGATACCACTGCTAAATTATTAGTACAAACGCATGATGATAAAAATACGCAAGGAATCTTTACAATAGAAATGTATGATGCAGCATCGGATCAGACTGTAGAAGGAAGTATATTTTTCGAATCTAAGATTAGATATGATTTAGAGGTCTTAGTAGAAACAGACGCCTACACAAATACATATGGATTTACGGTAAGTAGTATACTTGGAGATGAAGAAGGAGATGCACAATATTGGTATGGAATAGACGGTGATACTTCTAATCCTAATGCAATTCAGAAGTATTTTGAGTTTGATACAAAAGTAGGAGCTGACATTACTTTTTATGTTAGAAATGGTGGTTGTGTGACATCAGAAACCATAACTATGAATGCTTTCGAATTAGATACAATGAGGATTGATATTGAAGGATTTACTAGAGATACAATTCAGATGTGTTTTAGTCAGAAAAGTGATATAGAAGCAATAGCTATCGAAGTAGATGTTACAAGTCAATTTCATGATCGATTAAATGTATACTTATCTAATAGTATTAGTGCAACAGCATTTGAAACGCATGAAATTATTAAGAATAGTGAAGGGAAATATACCATCAATTTATATCCAGATTTAAGTTTGGAAAACAGTAAATATGAAGCGGAGTTTAAAGTATTTGCTGTAGATTCTGCTGTAGATGAACCTGTTTATATCGGCGGTAATTATTTTGAGTATAGAAGTGTTGCAACAGCATATTTACATGTAATCTGGTCCCAGCAACCTTCTATCATTAGTGCATCACAAGTAGATCTATTAAGTTATAATATAGCCTTCGAATTAGAATATGATCTTTTAGGTCCTTTATTTATGTATGTTGATGATGAGTACATGAGTGATCAATTTACGGGTGTTTGGGGGCAGACAATTAGCCCAGGAAATTACGAGTATAAAATTGGTGAAGGGA
>JBELBA010000174.1:0-4627 GCA_042095635.1 Chitinophagales bacterium | reverse complement strand
ATTCCTAATATCATGGACAGTTATACTAGTACAAGTAATAATATCGAGCAAAAAGTTATTGCCAATGCTACTAATGAAGTAGAAGAGCCTCAAGATTTAGATTTTCATCCAGATACAAAAGAATTATGGGTAATCAATAGAGGAACGCAAAATACTGGAGGATCAACAGTAACAATTTGGAATCCAGATGAAGCTGATCAAACAACAGAATGGTTAAGAGATGTTAATGCTTGGCATTTTATGTCCTTGCCTTCGGGGATCGCATTTAGTGATAACGAGAACTTTGCTACATCAAATGCTATTTATGACGCCAACCATGACGGAGGAGAACCTTTTACTGGTCCAACTTTATGGTCTTCGCATCCTTTAATATATGCAAAACCTTCTGGTGGTAATGGAAGTCATTTAGATATGTTGCATGCAACACCTAACGGCATGGGTATTGCTCATAAAGAAGATAATGCCTTCTTTATATTCGATGGTAATACTGGAGATATTGTATTGTATGACTTTAAACAAGATCATGGTCCTGGTAATGCAGATCATTCTGATGGGGAAATATATAGATATAGCGATGTAGCTGTAACAAGAAACACGGATATGACACCTAGTCATATGGCTTATCAAACAAGCACAGATTGGTTATATGTAGTAGATGGAGGGAGTAATAAAGTGATCAGAGTTAAAGCATCTACAGGTGCGCAAGGTGGTACACCAATTTATGGA
Source organism: Chitinophagales bacterium (assembly GCA_042095635.1). Classification (GTDB taxonomy): domain Bacteria; phylum Bacteroidota; class Bacteroidia; order Chitinophagales; family CAJXBJ01; genus JBELBA01. The sequence goes on along the minus strand of JBELBA010000174.1, from coordinate 3,901 downwards.
CCTTATGAAGTTACACATGTTTATACCAATATAACCGGATCTACTCAAGAAGTAGTTATAGAAGATGGTTTGGACAGCCCAACTGGGATCGATATTATTGGCAGTACATTAGTGCTATCAGAATATGGTACAGGAAAAATATTGTTCTATGATGTTAAAACTTTACCTGCAACTAAGCTAGGAGAATATGATACAGGTAATGAGGGTATAACAGGTCTAGTGATTGGGCCAAATGGAAGAATATGGTATACAAACGCATTAACAAATGAAGTTGTTAAACTAGAACCTGAAGCAATTATTGAAAGTGGAGTTGAAGAGTTGCGCTTGAGTAGCTTTGAAATATATCCTAATCCTGCTTCTAATTATTTAATGTTTGATTTCGATTTTCAAATTGATGACTTCATTATCATTAGTATCCTAGGTGAGCAAATTCATTTAGACTATACTTCTAATTTCGTAGATGTATCTTCGCTAGATCAGGGTTTGTATCAGGTACTTATTATTAGTAAAGGTTATAGTATCAATAAGACTTTTATCAAATTATAGTATATAGCAATTATACTATATGTAATGGGTTTATTAACAATGATGTGGATAACTGCTTATGAGATTTATTTCTATCAACTTAATATTTTGTTAATTTGATAATAATAGTCGTAAAGCATTATTATATATTAATGATAATGTTAATATGAAATCAAAACGAAACAAACCATGAGAAAACCAGTATTAATTTTGAGTGTACTTTTGCTTTTTGCAACAACGATGTTCGCTCAGGATGGAAAGAAAGAAGATTTACAACCAATTGATCCTGCTAATTTTAACAAAACGCTTTTTAGTAATATTATTCAGAAGCAATTAAAAGAAAAGCGATATTCTAAAGATAAAGAGGCATTTGTATTTGATAGTACATTGCATCATACTGCTGGTAATCAATTAGCTTTTTGTGTAAAGAATCATAAGTCTTCTAACAAGCAAACTGGTAAATATGAAAAGACACCTTCTAGATTAGGATTATATGGAGGTAATCCAAATGCTATGGCTTCAGAAATCGTATTTGATGTAAAGTGGTCTAAGAAGGGGGCGCACTTTACCTATGATAAAGTAGCTAGAGAAGTAACAAAGAAAATTAAGAAGTCTAAGTACGACAAGATCTTATTAAATGATGCATTCTTTTTTACTGGTTACGATTTTGCTTTAGATGTAGCTTCTGGTAAAATGTTTGTGTCTATAGTAGTTGCAGATATTGAAGCATTAAATAATGGAATTGCACACGTTGAGGACTTAGCTGTTCCATTTACGCCTAAATATAAATATGGAGTAGAGAAAGGTAAAAACTTTAAAATGACTTGGATGGGCCTATTTGGTACACCAGATACTTGTCCTAACGTTAATCAAGCTTTAGTGAATGATTTAACTTTCAATGCCTTTTACGTGGACGGAGATAAAGTATTCTTAAAGAAAGCATATGTTGCTAAGTTTAAGTCTATGTTAGTGAAGAAGAATGATGCTATTGCTATTGATGTTGTTTCTAAAGATCAATTCCCTGTAGATCAATATTATAACATCACAGATAGATCAACTTTTACAACAGGATATTTATTAAAGCCTGTATATGGAAAAAATATTACTGGTATAGAAACAGAAGATATATTAGTAGGGACATTACCTGCTGCATTAACAGGAGCGGCTAACTTTAATTTATTCGTTTATAAAAGTAAGCACTGTCATGATGGTTATGGAGAAAGAGAATGGATTAATAACGACTCGTTCGCTTATTTATATAAGCCATTTAGACCAACATCATTAGCTTTAAATTATGATACAGCTGGCACTAAATTGCCTACTTTTTCTGCTAAAGAAAATAAGATCGAATTTGTTTTCCCTTTCGAGCAAGGGAAGTTTAATTTCAATCAAGCAGATATTCAACCTTTAATCGATAGTTTAGGAGAGCCTTCTTTCTTAATCAATAAAGTAAAAATTGAAGCTTACTCTTCTATTGAAGGAGATTCTATTGTTAACGATAAACTGCAAAAGAGAAGGTCTGGAAGTATTGTTGGTGTATTAGAAAGAATGAACGAGAATGTAAAGATTCCTTATACAGTAAAGACTAATACTGGATGGAATAAATTTCAAGAGCAAGTAGCTAATACAGACTGGGCAAACTTAGGAGATAGTTCAATGTCATTTGTTAATGATACATTGTATCAAGATAAAGCATTATTAGATGCTTTAGAGCCATTATTAGCTAAGCAACGTTATGCAAGAGTGCAATTATCTGTTACTTATAAGGAACCAGATTTAGACGAGAATGAGTATTTCTTATTTAAGTATAAGAAAGCTTTAAAAATGGGTAAGTCTAAAGATGCTTTAGCTTTACAAAATGAATTAATCAAGAATGGAATGAAAGAAGCTTTATTAAGCATCGATGTTCCTACTGCTGCAGAGTTTGCTTCTTTACATAATAATCTATTGTGCATTAAAGTAGAGCAATTAAGAAATGATGGAGATTTTAATGATTTGTATGCATCTGCCAAGTCGATGTTTACTAATTACAAAGGACATGCATTAATAAGATTTAACTATGCGGCTTTAACTCTGCGTGCATTAAATATCACAACTTATACGGATGAAGAGTTAACAGCATACTTAGAGGAGTGGAAGACGATTCAAGGTGAAATTCAAATGACTCAGATCTTAGATGCTGATGAGGTAACTAGATTAAAATCTAAGTTTCATTATTATGCACAGACGCAAGTAAAGGAGTTTAAAGATGATAAGAAGAATAACAAAAAGCTTTTAGAGACAGTTAAGAATTTAAGAGATTTAGAAGATGTTTTGGCTTTCTCTGATTTGTTTGCTGCAAAGGGAAACCAAACGGTTAGCTACGAGATATTAAAAGTTAACTTTAACAAGTTTATTGGTCAATTAGAAAATCCTATTTCTGATAAAGAAAAAAAGATTTCTGGTCAGTATGCTTTAAGAATGATTCCTTTCTTTAACAAAGTAGAAGAGGATGAAAAGTATGCATTTGAGGCTAATGTTTTCGCAATTATGAATAACGCTTCTCCGGAGCTATTAAGAAGTTTATTTGAAGAGAATATTTTAAGCTTTCAATACTTCGATAACTTATGGATTAAGAATTACTTTAAGCAATCAACTATCGTTAAAGAAGAGCGTTTAGGCTTGTAAAATTTAATACTTATGGTAATAAAAAAGGGCTCTAATTTTGGAGCCCTTTTTTTATATTTTTAAATGATTAAAGTGATGTAATCTATCTTCTTTTTCTACGTTTACCTTCTTTCGGTGCTTTAGGTCTGATATTAATACCAAATCTAAAGTTAGTTGTTCTCATATAATCATACTGTGTAAATCCGTACAAATTATCAGATACTAAGTATAATTGAACGGGACCAGCATTCCATGCTAAACCAAGACCAATATTATTAAATGTACCGTTGGCTGCTGTATAAGAAATAGTAGCATTAAATGCTCTTCCTAATTTAAAAGAGGGTGCAATCGTCATTGCTTGCTTTAATCCTCCATTCTCTAATTCCGATCTAATTAAGAATCCAAGATGCACATATTCGTTCATATGCCAATTACCAGCTAAATATACTTTAGTAGATAGGAATGTTGTAAATGCAGAATTATCTCCAGTAATAACTAATTGGTCTGTAATACTAGTTAATAAACTATCTATACCACTAGAACTTGACGTGTCTGCAGAGCCTGTGCTTTCTTCTTCAGTATCTCCACCACCAGTTAAGGCACCTAAATCCATACCTCTGAAATCGATTTCAGCATTCATTGTATGGGTCATCGTGTTTTCTTTCCATCTGATGTATCCTAAGTCTACAACACTAGCAGAAAGATGAAGTGTCTTATCAATAGCAGCATT
>JBELBA010000173.1:0-4595 GCA_042095635.1 Chitinophagales bacterium | reverse complement strand
GACTTCGCAAGAATTAGAGATGATGGCTGCTACAGTTATCTCTCCAATCGTTGATGGAGCTTATCAGTCTGGATGTCATACTGCATCAGTATGGGATAAGAAAGCACAAACAAATATCCCTAAGTTAATGGGATTTATGAATAAGTTCGGATTAATCACTGCAAGAGACCCTAAAGGTAGTTATCATGCAATGACGGATGTTATACATAAGGTATTAAATGATATTACTATTGATGATTGGGCAATCATTATCGGTGGTGATTCACATACAAGGATGTCTAAAGGTGTTGCTTTTGGTGCCGATTCTGGCACTGTAGCATTAGCATTAGCAACAGGGGAGGCTTCAATGCCTATTCCAGAATCAGTGAAAGTGACTTTCAAAGGATCTATGAATCATTTCATGGACTTTAGAGATGTAGTGCATGCAACTCAATTACAAATGTTAAAGCAATTTGGTGGAGAGAATGTATTCCAAGGAAGAATCATTGAGGTTCATATTGGTACATTAACTTCTGACCAATCATTTACATTTACGGATTGGACAGCTGAAATGAAAGCAAAAGCTTCTATCTGTATTTCTGAAGATGCGACTTTAATCGAATCATTAGAGATTGCTAAGAGCAGAATCCAAATCATGATTGATAAAGGAATGGACAATGAAGGTAAAGTTCTTCAAGGTTTAATTGACTTAGCTAATAAGCGTATTGAAGAAGTTAGATCTGGAAGTAAGCCTGCACTTAGACCTGATGATAATGCAAAATATTATGCAGAGGTTGTGATTGACTTAGATCAAATTGCTGAGCCAATGATTGCGGATCCAGATGTACATAATGAAGATGTATCTAAGCGTTATACGCACGATACGATCAGACCTTTATCTTTCTATGGAGGAGATAAGAAGGTTGATTTAGGTTTCGTAGGTTCTTGCATGGTACATAAAGGCGATATGAAGATCTTAGCTCAGATGTTGAAGAATGTTGAAGCAAAAGAAGGTAAAGTTGAATTCAATGCTCCTTTAGTTGTAGCTCCACCAACTTATAATATTGTAGATGAGTTAAAAGCTGAAGGTGACTGGGATGTATTATCTAAGTATGCTGGTTTCGAGTTTGATGATAGTGATCCTAAGAACATTGCTAGAACAGATTATGAGAATCAGTTGTACCTAGAAAGACCTGGTTGTAACTTATGTATGGGTAACCAAGAGAAAGCTGGTAAAGGTGATACTGTAATGGCAACATCTACTAGATTATTTCAAGGGAGAGTTGTAGCAGATGCTGAGGATAAGAAAGGTGAATCATTATTATCTTCTACACCGGTAGTTGTACTTTCTACTATTTTAGGAAGAACGCCAACAATTGAAGAATATAAAACAGCTGTAGAAGGAATTATGCTTACAAGCTTCCAACCACCAAAGAATGAGATGTACGCTAAGTAGTTATAGTTATCTTATTTATTATTGTCTAGTCCTAAAAAAAGTTGACTGGATTAAAAATCAAATATAGAGCCTTTAGCTTGAAAAAGTTAAGGGCTCTATTCTTTAGTTATTGGTTTGAGTAGAAAAACATCAAATCCAACTATTTTTAATTCATTGGCGCTGCCAGGGTAGTTGTTAGCTGTTCAAATAATTCCAATTGAAGTATTCAGGTAAATAAACTAAAAAGAGAGATTTAATCAATAACACCCAATTCCTTTAACCACTTTAATTGCTGTAGATTAGTGAAATCATACTTACCAGCGAAAAGTTGATCAAAGTCTTTTACATCATGCATATGGTCAATAGCTTTGATTAAGCCTTCATAGTAGACTTTGTCTTTTAAGTAACAGATACCAGGCGTATTACAATCTGTTCCTCTAAATGTCCTTATAGTTGTAACGTAGGCTAGTAAGCTAGCTTCTCCTATCACTTTATTAGATTGGTCTATTTCATAATGTCGTTTAATGAAGTCGAATACTGCTTTAAAACTAAAGTTAATACCATAAGTTCCATTGGCCATAGCAATTGCAAGATGCTTTAGATTGGCTATTATAATAGGCGTGCCACTATGCTTGCCATGTTCCATAATTTTAGCCACGCCTTCTTCAAAAGCTTCATATCTAGCCAAACCAATTTGACTTAATTTCAATATGGAGTATTTTCCATTTTCTCTTCGCTTAACATGTGCTCCAATTTCATGCAGAATCAACTCTATTGCTCTAGATTTAGAATATTTCTTATTATTTGGTACACTTATTAGTTTCTTAGATTGATTAACACTGATAGAAGACTTACTACTTTCTGGGTGTTCCACAGTCCAGCCTTCTATATTAAAGAATTGTAATCCTTTATTAAACATTTGAAGCAATTGAGGAGAATCTATAATATCTTTGCAGTTGGTTTCAAAATCATGGATCAGTTGTCCGATATAATCTTGTTTATATGCTAACCAATGATCTGGAAGGATTAGTGTTTGATGCACTAAGTTATATTTATTGATTAGTTCTTCCACTAATGCTTTTTGTATATTAGCAGTATGACCTTTGATATCCTTTATTTCGCTTAGGTACAAGACTAAATTCTTGTAAGCAATACCTTTATCTACTTTATCATAGACATATATATTGTATTTCTCGAAGGCATTATAATCATTATTTTTAGAGGCTAAAAGCATTCTGCAATCCGCAATTTTTTCGTTGATCTTTTCTTGATAAATAGATCTAATAGCAGGTATCTCTTCTTGGCTTAAAATACTAGTCTTTAATTGAAGTAAGCCTTCAATCCTTCTTTTAAAATCATTTTCAACTATGAAAGGATAGTCTAGTTTAGGGAATTCAATATTGCTATTAAGGAATTTAGTTCTTTGATCATTTCTATGATGCGCATCTCCATCTAAAAACTCGTAGGTTTCGAATGATCCGTATTTACAAAATTCTTTATACCAGCTTGCATCCATAAATATCAATATATGTAATAATAATTGAAGAAGCTGAGTATGTAGGTGTTAGCTAATAAACCACCTAAGCACAATTACTACAAATGCCAGTTAAATTGATTTGTGTATTATGGATTTGAAAGTTGGGTAAAGCGATCTTAATTACTTCCTTTAAATCTTCGCAACTAACCTTATTACAATTGGTGCATTTGAAATGAACATGATTGTGAGGATGCGATTCAGAAGAGTATGCATCGCCACAAAGCGCATAGTAAGTCTCATTTTGATCTGTAAACGCCTTGTGTATAATTCCTTTTTCTAATAAGGCTTGAATAGTTCTATAAAGCGTTACACGATCTAGCTTATTTAAATTGGACTGGATCGTTTGAAAAGGAGTAGCATAGGATTGATTATTTAGAAGTTCTAATACTTCTATTCTTGCATTAGTGGCTTTAAGACCTCTTTTTGCTAATATACTCTTTAACTTTTCAACGTTCATACTAGAATTTTAAAATTAGACCGATAGATAATTTTCTACCAGTGCAAAAGAAAATCATCTTAATCTATGTAAGTAATCTTTCTAACTTGAATTTAATAAAATTTCACCTTTTAAGATCACTTTCGATCTTTTTTGTACAATTAGGATTTCACAACTAAGTTATACGTATCAGTTTGTTAATAATTAAAAAGGGTGAAGGCACCTCTAATGCTAAGTCTAACTTCTATTTGTGGTTGTAAGTATATCTATTTTTGAAAGTTTTGACTTTAGAAAGTACTATTTAGACAAATCGTTTTGCTTAATCTGATAGCTGAAGATTTATTACCTTTTGTTACAGATTCTATGACTCCAGTTAAAAAATGATTGTCATATCTAATTATTCTTCTGGGCAAATCACGACTTATTATTGTTGCGCATTGGTATCGCAAGCTATAAATAGGATTAAACCACTTAAAAAAGTAGATAAATATTTCATGTTTCTGTTTTTATGATTTGATTTTTAATATAGCCAAAAGAGTAAATTTAAATTTTATGCAACATTGTTGCATTCCAAACATTTAATTACATTTGTTAATACATCAATTGGAGTGAGCTAATGAAACTATTAATATTCAATTTTGAAAAAGAATCCAACAAACTTGGTGTTTTAGCTAGTTCACTTTGCTTAATACATTGTTTAGCTACACCGTTAATTTTTGTAACTCAAGTCTGCTCTGAAACATGTTGTAATGATGCACCAGCATATTGGCGTTGGATAGATTATACCTTCCTAGTGATCTCATTTATTGCTGTTTATCAGTCTACTAGTTTATCTAGTAATAATATAGTTAAAATTGGGTTATGGTTAAGTTGGTTGGCTTTGTTTTTGGTCTTAATAAATGAAAAATTTCTTTTTTTTTCTGTACCCAATGAAACTATATATTTTCCTGCTTTAGCCCTTATAGTTCTGCATATATATAATAGTAAATTCTGTAAATGTGAGGCGTCAAAGTGTTGTGTCGATTAAATAATTGAATTAGCGGGAGGCTCTTAAAAAAAAGCTGATTCAGAAGGAGTTTGGTTGGATGTCATGTCTCCGGTAGAAAGAAATATGAATCCTACTTTTGTAGACAATGAGAAAGATATTATGTCTCAATGGCCTATATATGAATTAGAATATGAGCATTAGATTGAAGGATAAAGAGTCA
>JBELBA010000172.1:0-4610 GCA_042095635.1 Chitinophagales bacterium | reverse complement strand
TCTTGTACTTCCTCATCTAATCTATCGTTAATATAATAATCGATATTAGCTTAGTACCTGAGTTTACTATCACTTCTAGCTCTGTTAATAAAGCTGGAAAGGATTTGTCTATTGCTTGTGCAATATCTTCCAAAGCAATCTGCTTATCGATACTCATAATGATCTGAATCTTACCAGTAGACTTCTTAGCTACTGATTTAAATAAAAGATCATCAGGGCACTCAATATTATTGGTCTCAACATATTTGTTGATCAATTCTACAAAGGGTTTACCATAACGTCTTGCTTTCCCTTTAGAAACCCCTTGTACAGCTTCTAAGCTCTCCAATGTGCATGGATATTGAATGGCCATATCATCCAAAGAATTATCCTGGAATACTACGAAAGGCGGTACATTTTTCTCTTTAGAAACTTTCTTTCTAAGGTTCTTTAACATCCCAAGTAAACTAGCATCTAATAAACCAGTTTCTTCAGGTACATCATTTTTTAAGACTAATTCTTTGAAATTCTTATTCTTAGCAAATTGGACAGGATAAGCTTCATTCTTGTAAGCTACTCCCTTCTTAGTAATCTTTAGAATTCCATAAGTTTCAATATCCTTTTTTATTAAACCTTCTAGCATGGCAATTCTAATAACAGAATACCAGTGCACAGCTTCTTTATCTTTACCAATCCCGAAGCTTTTTAATTGATCATGACCAAAGTTTTGTACCGGAGAAGATGCTCTTCCTATTAACACATTAACGGTGTGGTCAATACCAACTTTTTCTTTTAATTCTTTAATAGCAGATAAGGCATTTTTGATATGATCTTGTCCATCATACTTTTCGGTAGGATGCATACAATTATCACACATATCATTACATTTGGCTTGATCATATGCTTCTCCAAAATAGTGCAATAAGAATCTTCTTCTACATTCCGAAGTCTCTGCATAAGCTGCAACTTCTAATAAAAGTTGATTTCCTATTTCTCTTTCTACTACAGGTTTATCTCTTAAAAACTTCTCTAATTGAACTAGGTCCTTAGGGTTGAAATAAGAAATACAAGAAGCTGGTCTACCATCTCTTCCTGCTCTACCCGTTTCTTGATAATAAGACTCTAAACTTCTAGAAATATTATAATGAATAACGAAACGGATATCTGGTTTATCAATTCCCATTCCAAAAGCAATTGTTGCAACAATCACCTGTGCGTCTTCCATTAAAAATGCATCTTGTCTTTCTGCTCTTAATCCAGGCTCTAGACCAGCATGATAAGCAGCTGCAGATATACCATTCAGGTTAAGTAATTCTGCTATTTTCTCTGTATTCTTTCTAGATAAGCAATATATAATACCAGATTGTCCATCTTGCTTCTTAATATATTTTACTATGTCTTTTACAACGACATCTTCTGTTCCTTTAGGCCTTAACTCATAATACAAATTGTCTCTATTAAAAGAAGAGACAAAAATATTAGGGTCTTCCATTAACAAGTTTTTCCTAATATCACTCTGTACTTTAGGTGTAGCCGTGGCAGTTAATGCGATAATTGGAATTCTTGGTGCTCCTTCACCAACAGTATCTAATAACTGCCTAATCTTTCTGTACTCTGGACGGAAGTCATGCCCCCATTCAGAAATACAATGTGCTTCATCGACTGCCAAAAAAGAGATATCTACCTTAGAAAGAAAATTAGTGATACTCTTTTTGTTAAAAGTCTCTGGTGCAATAAACAAAAGCTTAGTCTTACCAGCTAACACATCTGCTTTTACCACTTTTGTCTGATCTCCACTTAAAGAAGAATTTAGATAATGCGCTACTGCATCTTCTTTATGATAAGAACGGATAATATCCACCTGATTTTTCATTAAGGCAATCAATGGTGAAATGACAATAGCCGTGCCTCCAGATATTAAAGCAGGCAATTGATAACACAATGATTTACCACCGCCTGTTGGCATGATTACAAATGTATCATTCCCAGCCATCAAGCTTTGAATAATCTCTTCTTGCTCTCCTTTAAATTGATCGAAACCAAAATGCTCTTTAAGAGAGGCTGATAACGGATGATTTGAGGGGGTGATCATTTAGTGTTGTCGCTGCTTTAATGGCAAAAAAATGGTACCTTCATAAACGAATATACGAAAAGCCAAATGCTTAAACACAGAATAATCAGCTAATTTAAAAAAATAATGAGCACGCTTAAAAACGCACTAGAAGTCATTGAAAAAGAAGAACTTGCAATCAAAAACTTGAGGCAGTTCTTAGATGCTGATTTTGATCAGGCGGTCCATCTTATTCATCAATCTAAGGGAAGAGTTATTCTTACAGGAATAGGAAAAAGCGCTATTATTGCACAGAAAATTGTTGCCACGTTTAACTCCACAGGAACACCTGCCTTGTACATGCATGGAGTCGATGCAATTCATGGAGATTTAGGAATGATCCAAAGAAATGATGTTGTTATTATCCTATCAAAAAGTGGTACTTCTTCAGAAATTAAAGCCTTAATTCCATTGATTAAGAAAGGTGGTAATAGCCTTATTGCACTAACTGGGAACGCTGACGCTCCATTGGCCAAACAGGCAGACTTAGTATTAAGATCCGATGTAGAAAAAGAAGCTTGTCCTTTCAACCTTGCTCCTACCGCAAGTAGCACTGCACAAATGGTAATGGGTGATGCTTTAGCAATTTGCTTATTGAAGATGAAGAACTTTGAAGCTAAAGATTTCGCTCAATTTCATCCCGGAGGCGCATTAGGTAAAAAACTTTATCTAAAAGTGGAAGACTTATGCCAGAAGAATGAAGTCCCTGCTGTAGAAACTTCAGCAAGTATAAGTGAAGTACTAGAAGTAATTACATCAAAAAGATTAGGTGCAACTGCAGTCTTAATAGAAGATCAAATTGTAGGAATAATAACAGATGGAGATATTAGAAGAATGCTGTTATCTCATAAAGATATCACTAAAATAATGGCAAAAGACATCATGTCTGCGAAGCCTAAAACAATTGAACTAGGTGCTTTTGCTATTGATGCCTATCAATTAATGAAAGCCGAGAACATCAATCATATCTTAGTGTTAAGCAATGGTAAATATTTCGGTATGATTCATATTCAGGACCTAATCAATGAAGGTATCGTCTAATATTTCTTATTTTAGATACTTATGAAAAATAGCTGATTTATGTTCATATAGATCAATTATCCTTTCATCAAATAATAACCCAAATTATGATGAATAATACTTACGTAGGAATAATGGCAGGAGGAGCCGGGACAAGATTTTGGCCTGCATCAAGAGAAGATAGACCTAAACAATTCTTAGATATTTTAGGTGTCGGAAAAACACTTTTACAGATGACTTATGAGCGTTTTCTTAAAGTTTGTCCTAAAGAGAATATCTTCATTATCTCTAACGAAAAATATAGCGATTTAATTAAAGAACAATTACCAGACATAGAAGATCATCAGATCTTAGAAGAACCCGTTAGAAGAAATACTGCGCCTTGTGTTGCGTATGCTGCGCATAAGATTCATGCATTAAATGAAAATGCAAATATTGTTGTTGCGCCTGCAGATCACTTTATACAGAACGAAGAAATATTTATCGATATCATTTCTAAGGCATTAACATATGCGCAGAACATTGAAAACTCTTTACTTACTTTAGGAATTAGACCAACAAGACCTGACACAGGTTATGGTTACATTCAAATGGGAGAGCAAGAAGAGGAAGAACGTAATCTGCATCTAGTGAAGACTTTTACAGAAAAACCAGATCTAGAGATTGCTCAGACCTTTTTGGCATCTGGTGATTTTGTTTGGAATTCAGGTATTTTCATTTGGAGTACAAAGAGTATTCTAAATGCCTATGAAACATACCTTCCAGAAATGAATGAAATCTTTGTAGAAGGAAAATATAAATACAACACATCTGAAGAAAAAGCTTTTATCAAGAAGGCCTATCCTTTAAGTAAAAATATTTCTATAGATTATGGTATCATGGAAAAAGCAGAGAAAGTATTAGTGATCCCTGGAGACTTCGGTTGGTCAGATCTTGGTACTTGGGGTTCTGTTTATGATAAGCTCATGAAGGACGATAAGGAAAATGTAATCATTGGTAAAAACGTGATGACATTTGATACTTCTAACTCCATCGTTAATGTACCACATGATAAGCTAGTTATCTTAGATGGATTAGATGATTATATTATTGTAGAATCTGATGATATCTTATTAGTTACACCAAAATCGAAAGAACAAAACATCAAGCAGTTACTGACTAAAATTAGACAGAATAAAGGAGATGAATACATGTAGCCTATGATTCAATCAAAATTACCAAACGTTTGCACTACAATATTTACAGTCATGTCAAAAATGGCTAATGATCATAGTGCAATTAATTTATCTCAAGGATTTCCAGACTTTCCAATTGACCAAAAGTTAATTGAATTGACCAACAAAGCGATGTTATCCGGAGCAAATCAATATGCTCCGATGCCAGGTCTACCAATATTAAGAGAAAATCTAGCTGCAAAAGTTGAAAAACTTTATCATTTAAAAGTTAATGCAGACGATGAGGTCACTATTACATCTGGTGCAACTGAGGCTTTATTCTGTGC
>JBELBA010000171.1:0-4664 GCA_042095635.1 Chitinophagales bacterium | reverse complement strand
CGAACCCGCGACCCCATGCGTGACAGGCATGTATTCTAACCAGCTGAACTACCAAACCGTTTAACCTAAAATGTCTTAGGTGGATGCAAATATAGTATAGAAGTTTGAATATGCAAACACTTCCACAAAAAAATAAACTAAAAATCAGCTTTGCAAGAAAAAATATGCGGAGACATTTTTACAATAAATTGATTTGCAATATCTTATGGAAATTCAAAAGTTCAAAGGACCATAACTATCAATACTAAAACTAATAATATCAATATAAATTAGAATTCATTTTAGTATGAGCCCTGCAGTAAACTGAACAACAGGAACAAGTAAATAATTGTTAATAGCTCATAAACATAGTGGAAAAAAAAAAACGGTAATACTATCAATGCGTGGGGAGATTTTATATCTTCACCTTACAATAATTTTAATTTACTATGGTATATTTAGAATTCGAAAAAACACTAGAAGACTTACAAGAGCAACTTGATAAGCAACAAGAAATCGGTGAAAAATCCGGTGTTGATGTATCTGCTACTATTGCAGGTATAGAAGATAAAATCAAAAAAGAAACGAAAAGCATATATAGCAACTTAAGCCCTTGGCAAAGAGTGCAAGTTTCTAGACATCCAGACAGACCTTATACATTACACTACATTGATAAAATCTTTGATCAATTTATTGAGTTACATGGAGATAGAAATGTAGGGGATGATAAAGCCATCGTTGGCGGTCTTGCTAGCATTGATGGACAATCTGTAATGGTAATTGGTCATCAGAAAGGAATTAACACTAAAATGCGTCAGTACAGAAACTTTGGTATGGCGAATCCTGAAGGATATAGAAAAGCTTTGCGTTTAATGAAACTAGCGGAGAAATTTAACAAGCCTATCGTTTGTTTTATTGACACTCCGGGTGCATTCCCAGGATTAGAGGCCGAAGAAAGAGGGCAAGGAGAAGCGATCGCAAGAAACCTTTTCGAAATGTTCAAATTAAGAGTACCTGTTGTATGTGTTATTATTGGAGAAGGTGCATCAGGTGGTGCATTAGGAATAGGTATTGGAGATAAAGTAATGATGATGGAAAACACGTGGTATTCTGTTATCTCTCCAGAATCTTGTTCTTCTATCTTATGGAGATCTTGGGACCATAAAGAGAAAGCTGCTGAGGCGTTAAAGTTGACACCGGATGATATGTTACAAAGAGAATTAATTGACTCTATTATTAAAGAGCCACTTGGTGGAGCACATAGAGATCATGATAAAGCTGCAAAAGCTGTTAAAAAAGAAATTAAAAAGTCGATTGAAGAACTTTCTGCTATGGAAGCATCTGAAAGATGTGAAGCAAGAATTAATAAGTTCACAAAAATGGGAATCTTTACAGAAGCTCAGTAAATATGGACTTTCCTAAGGCGATACATAACCTAATTTTTTACAAGCAATTCGCTAAGGTAGATAAGCCAAGAGATTTTATCAGCTTTGAGCAATCGAAATCAATCGGTATCATATATAATGCAACTCATCCGCAAAACATTGAAATCATTAAAAGTTTTGCGGGTAAGTTAAAAGCAGCAGGTAAAAAAGTTGAATCCCTAGGATATATAAACCTAAAAAAGGCCGAAGAAATTCAAGCAAAGTATAAGGACTTAGACTTTATTATAAAGAAAGAAGTGACATGGTATCATAAGCCTAAGACATTTAATTCTTCTAGATTTATCAAAAATAAATACGACATCCTACTTAATCTTTACATTGAAGAATGTCTCCCCTTACAATATATGAGTGCTTTTTCTGATGCAAAATTTAGAGTTGGGCATTTTCAGAAAAATAATTTGTATTGTAATGACTTTCATATTGATTTGAAAGGTGATGAAAAAGTATCATCACTAATTGAACAAATTGAACACTACCTAAATAAGAATCAATAACATGAATAAGTTTAGCGGAACAGGTGCTGCTTTGGTAACACCGTTTAAATTGGATAAGTCTATCGACTATGATGCATTAGAAAAGTTAATTAATCATGGTATTGAAGGTGGATTAAACTTTATTGTTTCTTTAGGTACTACGGGTGAAACGGCTACCCTTTCTTATGAGGAAAGAAAAGAAGTAGTCACTTTTACTAAGAAAGTTATTGATGGAAGAGTGCCATTGGTAGTAGGTATTGGAGGAAATAACACCAACACTGTTGTTAACACGATTAAAAGTGGAGACTTTGCAGATATAGATGCTATTCTTTCTGTATCCCCTTATTATAGCAAGCCAAGTCAGGAAGGGATTTATCAGCATTATAAAGCCATAGCTGAAGCTTGTCCGGTAGATATTATCATGTATAATGTACCAGGAAGAACGAGTTCTAATATGAGTCCTGCTACAACTTTAAGATTAGCTAAAGACTTCGATAATATCATTGCAGTTAAAGAAGCATCTGGAGATCTAGCTCAAAACATGGAGATCATCAAAAATAAACCTGGAAGCTTTGCAGTATTATCAGGCGACGACAACTTGGTTTTACCACAAATTGCAGCTGGTATGGAAGGTATAATTTCTGTAGCTGCTCAATCTCAAGCAAAAGGATTTACCCATATGGTTAATCATGCCTTAGAAGGAGATTTTACAGAAGCTAGAAAAATGCATTACAATCTTTTAAACTTTATGAATGCCATCTTTATGGATGGTAATCCTGGCGGAATAAAATATGCATTAAGCTTACAAGGTATTATTCAAAATGAACTTAGATTACCATTAGTTCCTGTCAATAAGGAAACAGAAAAAGCGATCAAAGAAGCTTAGACTACACTTGGTACATCCAAGTTATCATAAGCACCTTGTTTTAATTTTTGATGGACGGCATCAAATGCAGCTAAGGTCTCATCTATATCTTCAAAAGTATGCACTGCTGAAGGAATCAATCTTAACAGTAATATACCTTTAGGAACAACCGGATACATCACTGCCGAACAAAACACGTGGTAATTTTCCCTAAGATCTACAATCAAGTTACCAGCAGGTCCAATATCAGAATCTAAATATACAGGTGTTACACAAGAATTGGTTTTACCAATATTAAAACCTCTTTCTTTAAGGCCAGATTGCAATCGCTCTACATTTACCCAAAGCTTTGTTCTTAATTCAGGCATAGTTTGCAACATTTCTAATCGCTTTAAATTTCCTTCTACTATGGCCATCGGCAAAGACTTAGCAAAGACTTGCGATCTAAGATTATACTTCAGATATTCTGCAACATCCTTCGTTGTAGCAAAGAAAGCACCAATAGATGCCATTGACTTAGCGAAAGTCGAAAAGTAAATATCAATATCACCTTGTATATTTTGTGCCTCTCCAGTACCAGCACCAGTAGCTCCTAACACTCCAAATCCATGTGCATCATCTACCAGCATTCTAAAATTAAATGATTGCTTTAATGCAACAATTTCTTTTAGCTTACCCTGATCGCCATCCATTCCAAATACACCTTCTGTGATTAAAAGAATAGCGCCACCTGTTGCTTCAACAATCCTTGTTGCACGTTCTAATTGTTTCTTACAGGAATCAATATCATTATGCTGATAAACAAATCGTTTAGAGAATGTCATCATCATCCCATCCATAATACATGCATGACATTCAGAATCATATACAATAACATCTTTTCTATCTACCAAGCATTGAATAGCAGAAGCCATCGCTTGATATCCAAAATTAACTAATACACCAGCAGGCTTTTGCACATGCGCAGCTAATTGATCTTCTAACGCTTCGTGCTTAGTTGTATCACCGGACATCATTCTAGCTCCCATCGGATAAGCCAAGCCCCACTTCTCTGTCCCTGCTGTATCTGCTTCCCTGATTGCTCGATGATTAGCTAAGCCAATGTAATTATTTAAAGACCATACTATCTTCTCTTGCCCTCTAAATAACATTCTTGGACCTAAAGGACCTTCCAATTTTGGAAAAGTAAAGTAGCCATGAAATTGATCAGCATTTTGTCCTAAAGGACCTCTATTATGCTTAATTTTCTCAAATAAATCCATCAGAATAAACTAATTTGAAATGATGTACTAATGCCTCAAATTTAATTTAAAAAGATGAGATTGAAAAATCTGCTGTCACTAGCTTTTAGCAAGATTAAGCAACTAAAAAGCAACTAATTTAATACTTTATATGATTTGATATGTGGGATTCATACTAAACACCTTGATTCTCCGTTCTAAAATCTGTATTTTTGCCAGCTATGTTTAAATTTTTCAAATACATATACTTCGGATTAGCCCTAACTATTTTTTTGGGTGCTTGTTCTAACAGTTATCAAAAAGTACTCAATAGTGCAGATAACGAGTATAAGTTTGAAATGGCTAAATCTTACTACAACAATAGTGATTACTTCAAAGCCTTACCTATATTTGAAGAATTATTAAACGTACATAAAGGGACTGACAAAGCAGAGAAAATCTATTTCTATTATGCCTATTGTCATTATGGCCAATCTGACTATCTGATTGCGGCCTACCACTTTAAGAACTTTGCTATTACTTATCCTTCTTCTAAATATGCAGAAGAGAGTCAATACTTATTTGCTTACTGTCATTATTTAATGTCTCCTAAAGCGTCTTTAGACAAAACCAATACACATAAAGCAATCGAAGCTTTTAAATTATTTGTGACGCTTTTCCC
>JBELBA010000170.1:0-4679 GCA_042095635.1 Chitinophagales bacterium | reverse complement strand
CTCCAACTTCCAATGCGCCATTTCCACCATTTAAAGCAGAAGAAGTAGTAGTAAAGTCGATATAAGTATAATCTCCGCTGGTTTCAAATAAATCTGCCATACCAAAGGTATTTGAAACACTTATGGCTGGAAGATTTAAGACAGGTAAGGCTACATACCAGTTACTCTCTGGCATAAGTCCAGGATTAACTTGCAAGCTTTGTGGTGCATAATGTAAATTATACATGGTCATGTCTTGTCCAATCAAACTGATGCTAGAAAGACTTAATAATAATATGTATATAATCTTTTTCATATCCTTAGTCGTTCCCGTTTTCATCAGAAGATCCACCACCTAGTGGGTTAATAGTCGCTATTAATCCAAGTTTAATTCTCATTTCACTTGTTGTATAAAATTTACCAGCCTTGGTTCCGTTTTCAGGAGACTGTACTTTTATGTCTAAAAGCATTTTAGTTGCTTCTGCTATATCTGCTAATTTTTTACTGTTGGCTAATACACTTAATTCACTAATTCCAGAACTAAGCACATTACCATTGTCATCTAATTCTGCTGCAGCGACTGCATTAGATCCAGTAATTAAACTATCTATTATGATTAAATCTCCATTTTGATCTTCATTACAGAAGTATAATTGAATGATCATTTCAATAGGGAAGTCATTTTCAAATTGTCCAATAATATTTGCTTTATCTACAATTCCAGAACTACCTAACTGAATAGAGTTGTCAAGTGTATCTCTAAGTCCAAAGTTAGCAATACTAGCATATAAAGGAATATCTACATCTATATATGCATTTAGTGTACTTGTCGTATCTACAAAATTAGAATCTGTAGCTCCTGCAGGGTTTGTACTTACAGAAATTGCAGGTACAATCTGACTTGGTTTAGCATTTAATATTGCGGTAATATTAGAAGTTTCATTATTAAGCGAAACGACTGATGTAGTAGAATCTCCAACTTGATCTAATCTCGGTGCATCAATAACAGCTGGATTGTCCACAACAGATCCTGCAAATTTGATTTGATTTCCATCTTCATCTATTGCATACATACCATTAAGATTTAGTGCAAACGGTAATCCAAATGAATTAACAAAACGCATGGATAAAGAAGGTGCTGCTAATTGAACATCTCCTGGTAATACATCTGTACCTAAATCAAAGTCTATAGGATCTGAAGCGAAACTTTGTACTATGTTTCCTAAATAACCTTGGATATATGAAATTTCAAAACTCCCTAATGTCATAGAAACATCCACTGCTTGATCAGTGCTAAATACTACTGGTGCACCAGAAGATACAATTGTAGCAGCAACGATGGCTTGTATCGTATTAGGGCTATCTGCATCCGCAAAGTTAAAAGTGTATCCTGTTAGGTCGTAACTTTGGTTATAGACTGCACTCACCAGAGGATCCATATTAATCGTTTGGCTAAATATCACATTGTTCTTGCTAGCATTAGGTATTGTTAGTGTTAGATTACAATTTTCTTGTAACTCATAAGTGATGTCTAAATCTAAAGAACCATCTCCCAATACAAATGAATGTAATTGCTCTCCATTTTCCATGGTAATAGCATTGTTAATAGTGTCATTCACTACGTCCATAGAAGGAATAACAACTGTACCACTTGCAACTGTTAAGTTTTCTGCGGTGAAGTCAATGGCTAAAGTCTGAGATAGATCTACCGGTACATCACCACCACTACCAGGAGACTCAATAGTTCCAACTCTAGTAGTTAATTGGTTATCCATTGTTTTACCTGTTAAGTCCTTATCCTGAGATGCAGTATTTCCGGCAGGAATAGAAGCGAAAGTATAGCTTACTAATGCAGAGTTATCTTCGTTTAATATTTCAATCACCAAGTTCTGAATTTCAAAAGGCCAGTTATTAGTAACTGTTAAAGTCATGGTACCATCCGAGAACACTACTTGATCAAAATCTTCTATTTCATCTAATGTATTGGAAGAGTTTAAGTTTTGACTAAAAGCAGGGTAGGTCGCTTCAGTGCCATTATCTTCTGCTGCATTTAATAATGTCTGTGTATCATCATCCATTCCACTTACTACTTCTGATAACTCTACAGAAGTACTATTAGTAAATCCATCAATTTCTATCGGATCAATTGTATTGTCTTGGCTAAATGCTACATCTGGGATCTCTACTATAATATCACTCATACTAATACTAGTCAAAGACTGTTGAAAGATGATATGAATTAAGGAATCATCATCCACATTTAACATGTCAGATGATGATGGATCAAGGACAATTTGACCTAATCCCATTTTCGTGTCTACTAGGGGAAGTCCTAATGAAGGACTTATTTCAGAGGTTTTCACATTATCCATGTGATACTCATCTCTTGTACATGCGGCTATTATAATAGCACATAGCAAGACCAAACCTATATTTCTAACTTTACTAGTCAATTTGTTTCTTTGCTTCAATAATGTCTTCTACTAATTGTAGTTGAAGACGTTCAAAATTAATTAATTTTTTTCTTGCTGTTTCTATGTTCAATAAGTTGTCTTCTATTCTCTTTTCGAAGAACCAACCTTTAAATTTTAATGTAAGCATTTCTCCCAACGCTTTGGGTTCAATAATCTCATCCAATTTAACATCGTAGGCCTGATAAGTGATGTCAATTTTTTGGGATGCTTTATTCTTGGCAAATATACCAAATCCTGTATTCATATCAAGCTTTCTTGTAGAATCAATTGGCAATAAACCTTGGATCCAAAAATCGTATCCCTTCGCACTTCCTTCTATATATATATTATACTTGTTATCTATTGATTTAGAAGCAAATGCGGCATAAATATTATTAATAGAAATTTGTTTGGGGATCTGTTGATCTGTCTCTATTTTAAAGCTCATTTCTCCTCTTGGATAGATATACTGTACATTTTCTTCTTCCTCAGAATAACAAGCCGTAAAAGTGAAAACCAGTATGAATGAATAAAGCCAGTATCGCATATAATTAAGATTTCTACGATTGAATGATTGGTATGTTGGGTTAAATCATTACTTTTTTAAAATAGATGATAAATCATTTATAGAAAGATAACTATTGAAGTTATTAATCAGTTGAAATTGTTGGTTTAGTAAAACAGTACTGGGTAATGTAATTTTCCCATCCTTAGCCACTAAAAATTGTGCAAGCTGATGGTGCTCATTAGCATTAGATTGATAGGTCTTTCCTAAGAACTCGATAGAACTAGTATCTTCCGGATTAAGCTTTAGGCAGTAATAGTCCTTATTTAATGCTGCAATAATACTACTGTCTTTAAAAGTGGTTTGAGATTGCATTAAACAGTATTTACACCAATCAGTATGAATAAATATTAACACATTTTTTGGTGTTGATCTCATCGATGATGAAAGTTCAGTAAAAGCTATCCATTTAATATTTTCCTGAGCAATTAAAGCGTTATTCGAGATGATTATTAATAATATGGATAACTTTTTAATCATTAATTGATATTAAATCTAAATCCAAAGAATCCTCTAATTCCTTGGTTAGGAGCATATACGTAGGAAGGATCAAAAGTTAATGCATTAGGATTGTTATCAGTTGCAATTACTGTTCCGTCTGCTGCAAAATCAACATTTCTATCAAATGGATCAAATGCTCTTGCGATAGAATTTGCAGGAGGTGTAAAGTTTAATAAGTTTTTAATACCACCATAGATTTCAAATCGATCGTTAAACTTTTTAGTGATTTGAATGTTCTGGATACTATACCAAGGAGAGTATTCTGGTCTATTATCTAATTCACTTAACAATGGTAAGCGCATTGGTCCATATAAGTTACCGGTATAGTCAAGCGTTAATTGGTATTTAGGGAAAGTATAACCAATACTCCAAACTCCAGAAACGCTTTCAGTTAATAGTTGTTTACTAGTTACTCCATCTTCGGTAATAGATACATCCATTAAAGTACCTCCTGCTAAGATCTTGAGCCCTTTCTTAGTGCTAAGATCTACATTTAAAGATACTCCCTGAGAAACGGCAGAACCATCTAGGTTGGCATAAATGATCTGATTAGAGTTGGTCTCATAATCAGGTATAATTCTATTATTGAAAAATGTATAGAAAGCGCTAACATCTAATCCAATATAAGTTCCTTTTTTTGTGTAGATTTTCTTTACCAAGTTTAGATTGGTATTCCAAGAAGTTTCAGGGTTTAGTGCCCCATCAAACACCACGGTTCTTGCTCCAGTTAATGCAGCATGGTCTTCTGTAAATATATTAGCTACTCTAAACCCATTACCTGCACTCCATCTAAATGTATGTTTCTTATCAATAGAGGACCATTTATAATTTAACCTTGGAGCGTAAATATTTCCGTGTAAACTATTATGATCTGCTCTAATTCCCATTAATAAAGTACTTTGGTCATTGACAACAAATTCATCTTGGATAAAGGCTCCTGGTAAATGAGTGATACTAGCATTAGTCGTTGCAGGTGTTTCATCATCATAGTAGGTATATCTATATGCTACACCCATCATTAAATCATGTCTAATATGGTACTGCTTATTCCAAGTTAATTGTGTAAATCCAATACGCTGATCTGCCATGTACCAAGTGTCTCCATATACAGAGTTTTGCTGATGTCCATTAACACTAAATTGGAGGTTTAGTGCTTCTTTTGTTGGTAATTGATATACACC
>JBELBA010000169.1:0-4710 GCA_042095635.1 Chitinophagales bacterium | reverse complement strand
CAATCAGCGTAAAATAGATCCTAATACCAGAAGTGCAGTGGTATTATATTTCTACGACCTAAATGCAAAATTGAATTGGAAAATTAATGATAAGAATAGAGTCTATTTTAGTGCTTATTCTGGAGAAGATAAGTTTGCCTTTAATGATAAGTATTCTTTTGAGAGTGAAGCGGATCAGGAAGCCTATTCTAGCAATTCTTCTGCAGGTTTAGATTGGGGAAATTTGACTTCTGCATTTAGATGGAATAAAGAATGGAATAAGAAGTTGTTTAGCAATCTAACTTTAACTTATAGTAATTATGAGTTTAATATTGGAGTGGAAGAACAATCTACTTCAACGATTAGGGATACTATTAGTAATGATCTATTAGCATTTGGTTATAGTTCAGGTATCCAGGATTATGCTTTCAATTATGATTTTGATTTTATTCCTAATAATAATCATTTCATCAAATTTGGAATGAATACCATTCGTCATACATTTAATACAGGAGCCTTAGCATTTTCATTACAAAATTCTGACGCGCAATTAGATACTACATTGACGGTAGGAAGAGATCCATTATTGGCTTATGAGTATTCTACTTATATAGAAGATGATTGGAAGATAAATGCTTTGTTAAAAATTAATATCGGCCTACATGCTTCTGCTTTTAATGTAGGTAACACTATTTATAAAAGCTTACAACCAAGATTAGCTGCAAGGCTATTGTTGTCAGAGCAGATGTCCTTGAAAGGTTCTTATGCAATGATGCAACAATATGTACATTTATTGACTAATTCTAACATTGGTTTACCAACAGATTTATGGGTGCCTTCAACTGAAAGTACTATACCAGAAAGATCTCAGCAAGTAGCATTAGGATTGGCTAGAACAATTAATGATACTTATGAAGTGAGTGTGGAAGGATATTATAGAACAATGGATAATGTAATTGCTTATCAAGATGGAGCTAATTTTATAGACCCTACTAATACATGGGAGGATAAAATTGAACCAGGTAGAGCTTGGGCATATGGAGCTGAGTTATTTGTGCAGAAGAAAGTTGGAGAATTTACTGGATGGATTGGATATACATTAGCATGGACCAATCGTCAGTTCCCTAATATTAACTTTGGAAGAACATTTCCATATAGATATGATAGAAGGCATGATGTATCCATTGTAGGTAATTATAAGATTAATGATTTATGGGCTGTTGCAGCAACTTGGGTCTATGGAACAGGAAATGCAGCAACACTTGGATTTTTTACTTTTAATGTGCCTAATGAAAGTTTTTATAGTGACTTTACTTCTTCTACACAGATTAATCATTTTGGTTCTAGAAACAATTTTAGAATGGAAGCTTACCACAGGCTAGATATTGGATTTACAAGATCGAAGCAACGTAAATGGGGTAGATCCGAGTGGAACTTTGGTGCATACAATGTATACAATAGAGCTAACCCTTTCTACTACAGATTTGCTACCGAAAGAGATAGTAGAGGAAGAGAAGAGCGCGTATTAAAAAGAGTTAGTTTATTCCCAATCATTCCTTCAGTTAGCTGGAGCTTTTTCTTTGAATAGATGAAAATATACGGATACATATTAGCTGTTACCTTATTGTTGCTTTCTTGTGAAAGGAATGCGAACAATGTTGTAGACTTACCTACGGAAGATGCCAAGTTTGTTTTATTTGCTAAGCCTGAAGCCGGTCAATCATTAAACCTTTTTATAGAGAAAAGTAAAGGTATTTTGGATTTAGGATCTACAGCTGCACCAAATAATACTGTCATTAACTTAAAAGATGGAAATGGAATTGTATTAGAAACAGTTACTGGTATTCCTTCAGATACTAACAGAGTTGAATTTGTAAATACACTATTTGAAATAGGTAAAACTTATGAGATTGAAGTGTCTCATGATGATATAGAGCATGTAGAGCATTCTTTTACTATACCAGACACGATAAGTTTGGGCGACCTTACTTATCAAAGAACGGTTGAAGAATCGGAATGGGACGAGGACTTTACAGTTGAAGTATTAGAAATTGAGGTAGACTTGGATGATATTGAAAATGAAACGAACTATTATTGGATAGAGTTTTATGCAAGATACACTGTGAAGTCTAATATCGAAGATGATTTTGAAGTTGATATTGCTTTCTATGATTCTATAGTTGACGGTTATGCTTATTTTGTCGACAGTACTGCGATCGATTATATAGATGTAGATGGTATCGGCAATAATCCGATAATGAACGATTTTGGGGATGGACGAGCAGTTATTAATGACCAGTTAATTAATGGTCAGACTTATACTATTCAAGCCCAAATTTATGTATATGAAGATGACTACTATTATAGTATAGATACGATTGAAATTGTTACAAAAATCTATAAAGTTGAAAAAGGAACCAGTGATTATTATGTGTCCTTAGAAAAGTATAGAAATACAGAAGATAATCCATTTACAGAGCCAGTTCAGGTTTTTTCTAATGTGACTAATGGTTATGGCGTTATTCTTCCTAGAAGTGGTACTACAAAAACCTATAAGATTCCGTTTTAGGCTTATTTATATTTAAGCTTACAAACTAAGATGATACTAGCTAATACTATTGTTACACTGTTAGCTAAGGTCAATGGAAGGTCTTCTTTATGCAGTCCATAAATTAACCAACTCGTTATTCCAATAATGAATATAATGTACATTCCAAGTGAAATAGCCTTGGTGTCTTTGGTCTTAAGTGTATATATAACTTGTGGAACGAACGCCACAGTTGTACAAATGGCACCAATGTATCCAACAATATTATAAATGTTACTTGTCATGACTAATTACATATGCTTTAGAAATATGATCATGTATAGATAAAGGTTGATTTCTACTTATTTGATTTAATAGTATAGTTAATTCGTAAAGTGGTAACATTCTCATACAAGTTCTTATTAATATTTGTACAAAACTTGGTTTGGTTCCATTAATAGTGCATACAAATGTTTTAGTTACCATTTTTCCTATCGTTTGATTAAAGAAGTATTCCATTAAAATAAAGTATGCAATTGAGACTCCTGCAAGTGATAATATCATAAATTGAATGTCAGGATGACTGAGACTCATTTCATTCTGGTTAATAGTATCTATATCGATAGGAAATAAAAGAAAATATATTTCACCAAGTATGTACAGAATAATTTTATCTATAAGATAATTTTGAAACCTTTTATTAATTGGGGCAACTTTTATATCGACTGAAGTTGAACTAGTTTGGCTTTCAGCTTTTTCTACTTCTATTGGTTCAGCTTTTGGAATTGAATTATTTCCTGAAAAGTGATGCCCACAATATTCACAGAACCTTGCACCATCCTTAATATTAACTTCACATTTAGGACATTCCATGATTAGTTCTTTTGTGTTTGTGTACTCTGATACATATCATGCATCGCTTTAAATTGCTCAGGTTTGATGATAGAACAACCATTTTGTAACATGGTATAGACTTCTTCTTCTCTTGATTTCTGAAAGTCTTTATCTGTTAGATACACTTTTAAGGGTCTGCTATTAGCAGTTGCTTCTGTCAACCTTTTTAAGCCTTCTGGTTGTGTAAAGTCAACTTGCTCATTAGGGTCTGCATCAATACCAACCAAAGTTACTTTGTCTTTCTGAAACCAAAACGATTTGATTGATTTAGGGCTAATATGCTCTAGGTATTTAATATTAGTCAATGCTTTTTCCATTACGATGTCTGAAAACATTTCAATAAGCTCTTCCGCTCTTTCTGGTTTTTCAGTTTTGATCTTTTCCCAATCTGGACCTGTAACTGTGTTACTTGCTAAAAATTGAATAAACTCCTTTTCAAGTTCTTTTAATTCTTCAATGTTCAGTTTTCTGTATTTCATAAGCAAAGATAAGATATAAAGTAAGAAGTAGAAAGTGTTATAGATGTATGAGATTATACAGGTAAACATCGATTCATATAGACTTTAAGAAGAAAATGTATCGAGATGTTTTCGGAATTACCTATACCTATTTAAAATCTTTTACGAATCTCATAAAAAAGTATATTTTAAAATCATTTATTTTATTTTTTTCATAAATATTGAGAATATTTCAAAAATATGCTAAATATTTTACGAAAAAGTTGGTTTTTGTGTTAAAACGGTCCTATATTAGCGTTATAACTTTAAACGCAATGAAATTTATTATCAAAATCATTATCAATGTCATTATAGGGGTCATTAGACCCTAAGCGGAGAGTTTTATATCAAATAGATTAAAAGCAAATAGATATATGAAGCCATTCTCCTCTCAGAGAATGGCTTTTTTATTAGGGACTAAAAAATAACAATATGTATTATAACGAGAACACATTAGTTTATTGGAATGGAACGTTTGTAAAAGCGGCAGATGCAAAGATTGATTTGTATGCGCAAACCTTACATTATGGTATTGGTGCATTTGAAGGGATCAGATCTTACGAAACACCGGAAGGAACAAAGATTTTTAAATCTGACGAGCATTATAATAGATTAAGATATTCGTCTGAAGTAATGGGCTTAGATTTTCCATGGACCAATGAAGAGTTAAAAAAAGCTTCTTATCAGTTATTAGAAAAGAATGGATTAACTAATGCTTATTTAAGGCCACTAATATATACTAATTCAAATATGGGCCTAACACCAGCAACAGAATCATTTTTAGTTATCCAAGCTTGGGAGTGGGGAAGATTA
>JBELBA010000168.1:0-4745 GCA_042095635.1 Chitinophagales bacterium | reverse complement strand
CACCTCTCTCTGTTACTCTTGTACTTGCAACCTCTTCAATGATATCATCTAATGTTGCTGCATCAGATAATGCTGCTCCTGTGCAAGTAATGTCACCGATTGTTCTAAATCTGATCGTCATCTCTGAAGGGACTTCGCTGTCCTTCTTTTCAATCCAATCGAAGTTAGCCAAGATCGTTCCATCTCTCTCAAAACATTCTCTTTGATGAGAAAAGTATAAAGATGGTAATTCGATATTTTCACTCTTAATATATTGCCAGATATCCATCTCCGTCCAGTTAGAGATAGGGAAAACTCTAAAGTGCTCACCCATGCCTTTCTTACCATTAAAGATATTCCATAACTCTGGTCTTTGATTCTTAGGGTCCCATTGTCCGAAGTCATCTCTATGCGAGAAGAATCTTTCTTTTGCTCTTGCTTTTTCCTCGTCTCTTCTTGCTCCACCACAAGCTGCATCGAACTTAAATTCTTCTAATGCATCCAATAATGTTACAGATTGTAATGCATTTCTACTTGCACCCCAACCTTTCTCTTCTTGTACCTTACCTTGCTTGATAGAATCTTCAACAGATCTAACAATTAGGTTAGCGCCAATCTCTGCACAGAACTTATCTCTGAATTTAATGGTTTCATCGAAGTTATGTCCTGTATCTACATGTAATAATGGAAAAGGAATTTTACCAGGATAGAATGCTTTTCTAGCCAAATGTGCCATTACAATCGAATCTTTACCTCCAGAGAACATTAATACAGGTCTCTCAAATTGAGCAGCGACCTCTCTTAATACATAAATAGATTCTGCCTCTAATTCTTTCAAATGTGTTAAACTATAACCACTCATCTTGTTAATTTTTTAATTTTTCCTGTAACAAATTTAAAACTTTATTTACAGATTCACTTAATTCTTCACGATCTGTGTGTACTTCTACTTCGGGATTTTCTGGATGCTCAAATGGAGAACTAATTCCTGTAAAGTTAGTTATCTCTCCTTTTCTTGCTTTTGCATACAATCCTTTAGTATCTCTTTGTTCACAAACCTCAACTGGGCAGTTAACAAATACTTCAAAGAATTCTTCATCTTCTACTAAAGCTCTAACTTGTTGTCTATCCGCTTTAAATGGACTTACAAATGCAGAAATAACGACTAAACCGGCATCAAGCATTAATTTAGCAACCTCTCCAATCCTTCTTATATTTTCATTTCTATCTTCCTCAGAAAAACCTAAGTCTTTACATAGTCCAGTTCTAACATTATCACCGTCTAGTAAATATGTTCTTTTTCCAAGTTTACTTAATTCAATCTCTAACTGATTAGCGATAGTAGATTTTCCACTTCCAGATAATCCAGTTAACCATACAATCATTGGCTTCTGTTCATTCACCTTTGATCGATGTGCTTTATTGACCAAATAATCGTGAGGAATAATATGTTTCGTTTCACTCATAAATTATAATTGATACATGTAATACAATACCAATACAGCCACTGCCATATAGATAATACTTAAGGGTAATCCAATTTTTAAAAAATCATTAAACTTATATCCCCCTGCAGAATAAACCATTAAATTAGTTTGATAACCTACTGGTGTAAAGAAATTGGCAGAAGAAGCAAATGCTATTAATAATATAAATGGCGTTGGATTAACACCTAATTGAATAGAGGTACTTAATACAATCGGGAATATAATAGATACTGCTGCTACATTGGTCATATATCCAGCAAGTATATTTGTTACCAAGTATATCCCAAACATGGTTACTAATATGCCATGAGGTTCTAAAATAGCTACCACACCTTCTGCCAAGTAATCTGCAGTTCCTGTAATCATCATAGCCTTACCTAGTGCTAATGCTAGTCCCGCAATCATCACAATATTAAACCTTGTACTTTTCTTTAATTGCCCCATCGTTATCATCTTACTGATAAACATGAATGCCAGCAATACTAGCAACCCTATAAATAGACTAACGATCTTCAGTGATGAAAGTACGATAGCTGCAAATAAACCAACTAGTACAATAATTACTTTAGTTTTCTTGACGTCGCTAATTTGCTTAACCTGAGAAAGGATATAAAACACATTATAACCTTCTATTCTTTTAAATACTTCTTTACCACCGATAAGCAATAATAAATCTCCAGACTTTAATACTATATCTCCTATTCTTCCTGCAAGCTTTTCTCCATTTCTATGCACTGCTAATATAGATGCATCAAATCTAGATCTAAAGTCTGACTCTCTAATCTTCTTTCCTATTAGGTTAGAATTAAATGGAATGACTGCTTCCAAGACACCAGTACCATTGTCATTTAAGGTATATGCATTCTTAGGCAATGAAAGACCGAAGTCTTTATCTATTAAGTCTGCTACTGTGGTAGTTTCTCCAGCGAAGATTAAATGATCTCCACTTTGGATTCTATCCTCTGGCTTTACAGGACTTAGTTGTTCTTTACCTCTTATAATTTCTACTAAGAATAGACCGGTAAGATTTCTAAGACCAGCTTCTGATACTGTCTTACCTATTAACCTAGAGTCTTCTTTTACTTTAGTTTCTACAACATACTCTCTTTTAGAAGATCTAAAATCGAACATTACACCACGTTTAATTGGCAATAAGTGTTTTCCTACTAATAGGATATATAACATACCAATAACGATCATTGGTACACCAACATATACAAAGTCAAATATCCCGATTGATTCTATTTCTATTTCTGCTTGTGCTTCAGTAACTAAACCTCCTACAATTAGATTGGTAGAGGTACCGATTAAGGTTGCTGCTCCTCCTAGGATAGCAGCATAAGATAATGGTATTAATAATTTAGAAACTACAACTTGATTTCGCTTAGACCAGGAGAAGGTATAAGGCATTAGCATTGCTACTAAAGGGGTATTATTAAAGAAGGCACTGGCAGTAGCTACATAGGCCATCATTCTTATTAGAAAGCCATTATATGTTTTGGCCTTTCTAAATATTCTATCAAACAGTCTATCTAAGACATTTGTACTCTGTACCAAGTCTCCGATTATTAATAATAAAGTGATTACAGCTATTTGTTCATTAGAAAATCCTGCAAGAATATCCTTAGGGCTTAAAATCCCAAAGATGTTCAATCCAACAATTGCCACTAAAAAGGTAACTGGTGGTCTCATAAGTTCTTTATAAAGCGCAATGATTATAAAGACAATCGTTAATATGACAATGATTTGATCTGTATTCATAAAAATCTGAACAAAATTAGGATTTATTAAAGTGAGAATCCAACTTTATTTAGTAATCCATCAAAGCAAGTTACAATTCAAAATTATATTTTGAAACTAGGCATAAAAAAAGGCTAACAATTTTGTTAGCCTTCTTAATTCATTATATAAATTATATATGAAGTCTTTCTTTTCTAGCTAACAGCTCATCTTCCGTTTCCTCATTATCAGGATCTAGTACACAACAATCAACAGGACAAACAGCTGCACATTGCGGCTCTTCATGGAATCCTTTACATTCTGTACACTTATCGGTAACGATGTAATATACATCATCGTCTACCGGATCTAATCTATCATCTCCATCTACTACTGTTCCACTTTTCATAGTGTAGTCTCCGGTTACACCAGTTCCATCAGATAAAGCCCAGTCAACTCCACCTTCATAGATGGCATTGTTAGGACACTCAGGTTCACATGCTCCACAGTTAATACACTCATCAGTAATTTTAATAGCCATTATTCTTTATTTTTGCATTAAGAATTTATTTCTACTTGAATCGATTCTCAAAGTTAAATTAAAATACTGAAATAATAAACCATATGAATTTAGATCAGCATATCAAGTCTTTAATTAAATTAGGTCAACAAATCGTTCAGTTTGATGATTCGGATCTCAGCAATATTATACATCAAGCCTATGTGCAGAATAATTGGTTTGACCAAGATGAGATGAAGCATTGTTTAAAGGCTTGGTCTAATCAGCTAACTGAAGAAAATTTAATAGAATGGACTTCTAGATATAATTTCAGTAAAAAAGCTGATCCTAAAAATGTTGGTTTAATATTAGCTGGAAATATTCCTTTAGTAGGTTTACATGATATCATTTGCGTGTTACTAAGTGGCAACAAGGCTTTAGTTAAGTTGAGTGCTAAGGATACTTTTATGATGAAGTTTATCATATTCTCCTTATATCAGATCGATGAAGCTTATAAAGAAAGAATTGAAATCGTAGAGCGTTTAACGGATCATGATGCTATTATTGCCACTGGTAGCAATAATAGCTCTAGGTATTTTGAACATTACTTTGGCAATTATCCTAATATCATCAGAAAGAACAGAACCTCAATTGCACTTTTAGATGGTAAAGAGTCCAAAGCACAATTAGAAGCATTGGGTAATGATATCTTCAGATATTTTGGCTTGGGATGCAGAAACATCTCTAAGATATATGTTCCTCAAGATTATAAACTAGATCCTATCTTCGAAGCTGTAGCCTCTTTTGAGCCTATTATGCATAACAATAAGTATAAAAACAATTATGATTATAACTGTACATTATTGTTAATGAATCAGGTTAAGTTCTTAAGTAATGACTTCTTAATGCTTAAAGAGGATACTTCTTTACATGCACCAACGGGTACAGTTCATATCGAGAGATATGAAGATCAAGCGGATTTAAAAGCAAAAATTGATACTATAGATCAAGAAACTATACAGTGTATCAGTTCCGATCATATTGATGTCCCTAACCACATC
>JBELBA010000167.1:0-4826 GCA_042095635.1 Chitinophagales bacterium | reverse complement strand
TCTTCCGATCTCAATCCTGATTCCTTCTTCCATGTCTTTACCATTATATTCCCTGCATTTACTGGTATTGCAGCAGGTCTTGGCTTGTCTGGAGACTTAAAGGATCCTAAAAAATCTATTCCAAGTGGAACATTAATAGCAACAGTTGTTGGTATATTAGTATATGTTGCTGTTGCTTATAAATTAGCAATTTCTGCTAGCCCTGAAGTATTAGCAGATGAAAGGAATCCATTAATTATGAATGACCTTTCATTATTTGGTGATAGTTTCCCAATTATCCCAATTGGTTTAGCCGCAGCTACGCTATCTAGCGCACTAGGATCAATCATGATTGCCCCAAGAACATTACAAGCATTAGGAGCAGATAAAATATTTGCTAAAAAATCTAATGTATTCTTATCTAAAGAAAATAAATCTGGAGAACCATTTAATGCTTCTTTAGTAACGATCGGTATTGCTTTTGTTTTCTGTTTTGCTGGTGATATTAACTTTGTAGCAGAGATTATCTCTATGTTCTTTATGGTTACATATGGGGCTATTTGTTTAATATCTTTCTTAGAACATTTTGCAGCGGATCCATCTTACAGACCTAGTTTTAAGTCTAGATGGTATGTAAGTTTAACAGGATTCTTATTCTGTATATTCTTAATGTTCTCCATGAACTTCTGGTATGCCATTGTATCGATTGCAATTATGGTAGGAATCTATTGGGGTGTCTCCTTCTATTCGACAGACAAAGGCGGATTAGCACATATCTTTAAAGGTGTATTATTCCAGATTACTAGATCGATTCAGGTAAGATTACAAAAGAACTATGCGCATGATACTGTTGAAGATGGATGGCGTCCATTCGTCATCTGTATCGCTAATGATTCTTTACAAAGATTTACATCTTTTAATATGATGAGATGGTTATCTCACAGATATGGATTTGGAACTTATATACATAGAATTGAAGGCAGACTATCTAAAGAAACTAATGAGGAAGCTAAGAAGACTTTAAACAAATTATTGAAGCTTGCTGATGTCAGTAAGAGTAATGTATATGTAGATACCATCATCTCTCCTTCTATGACTTCAGCAATTGCGCAGGTTATTCAATTACCTGGTATTTCTGGTAAAGAGAATAACATGATGTTATTCGAATTTCCTAGGAGAGCGCCTGAAAGATTGGAAGATGTAATTAATAACTTCCATTTAATGAAGGCTGTAGACTTTGATGTTTGTATCCTGGGAAGTTCTGAAAAAGGATTTGGCTTTAAGCAAGAGATTCATATTTGGATTACTGCCAATGATTATGCCAATGCCAACTTAATGATTCTATTAGGTTATATCTTATTAGGTCATCCAGAATGGAAAAAAGGTGTAATTAAGATTTTTGCTTTATATCCGGAAAATAAAGTTGCTCAGCAGAAAAAGTATTTGTTAAGATTAATAACATCTGGTCGTTTACCTATATCTACTTCTAACATAGAATTAATACCTAAAAGAGTAGATTCTAACGTAAAAGATATAATTAATAGTCATTCGCAAGATGCGGACTTAACAATTGTAGGATTTAAGCGTAACCAAGACGGAGATGTACCTATATCAACGTTTTCAGGATATAAAGGATTAAGCAACATTTTGTTCGTTAATGCCACTAAAGAGAAAACCATTAAATAATCTTCAACTTTTTTAGTTCTAACTATTATTATTTGTGGTAGAACTGTTTTTAAAATGGTAACTTTGTAGCCACTTAAAATTAAGTTTGTTAAGATTTAAGTAAATCTATTATTAATTAAACCCCTAACGTCGAATGCGTCAGTTGAAAATAACCAAGTCGATAACGAATAGAGATAGTCATTCTTTAGAGAAGTACTTACAAGAGATAGGAAAAGAAGAATTGCTAACTGCAGAAGAAGAAGTAGATTTAGCAAAAAGAATCAGAGAAGGGGATAATATAGCATTAGAGCGTTTAACAAGAGCGAATTTAAGATTCGTAGTATCGGTTGCAAAACAATACCAGAATCAAAACTTATCATTGAATGACTTAATCAACGAAGGAAACTTAGGATTGGTTAAAGCTGCACAAAGATTTGATGAGACAAGAGGATTTAAATTTATTTCTTATGCAGTATGGTGGATTAGACAATCAATCATGCAAGCAATTGCTGAGAACTCAAGATTAGTAAGACTACCTTTAAACAAGGTCGGATCCTTAAATAAAATACAAAAAGCATTTTCTGAATTAGAACAAGAATTCGAAAGAGAACCATCTCCAGAAGAATTAGCAGAAGTTTTAGAAACTGGAGTGGATGAAGTAACTTCTACTTTATCAATCAATTCTAAGCACGTATCTGTAGATGCTCCTTTCCAAGATGCAGATTCTGGTTCTTTAATTGATGTTTTAGAAAACAACAATGCAGAAAAAGCAGATTTAAACATGGAATATTCTGATTCTTTATCTATTGAAACAGAAAGATCATTATCTACACTTTCTGAAAGAGAAAGAGAAGTAATCAAATTATTCTTCGGAATTGGTGTTGCGCATGCAATGTCTTTAGAAGATATCGGTGATCACTTTGGAATTACTAGAGAAAGAGTTAGACAAATTAAAGACAAAGCGATTCAAAAGCTTAGATCTTCTAACAAGTCGAAGCACTTGCAGTCTTTCTTAGGATAAGATCAATACAATTTATATTAAAAAAGGCTCCTTATTCAGGAGCCTTTTTTTTTACTTTGATGTCAAATCATCTAATATGAAAATCATTTTATCCTTTGCAGCATTGTTATTAATTGTCTCTTGCGGTAAAACAAGAGAAGACAATAAAATCCATGAACTTAATTATGCAGATCATTATGCATCTGGAGAAGTATTAGGACAACCCTTCTCTACCCTAGATTGTAAAGTCAATAAAGTAATTAAAGGATTAAACATTATTAATAGTGCTAATTCGGATTCTATTTATCAAATCAAATTCTTTGAAGAAGTAATTAACTGTGTGGGGCAAGTTGAAAAGAATGTATTTGTTGCAGAATTGAATAGCAATAAGATTAAAGGATACAACTTCAATGATGAATCCTTAAATGCATATTTTACTCCTTCTGATAAAAACAAGGACTTTCATATCAATCAGGGTGGCTTATCGATTCAAGAAATTATAAATGATACCATTAAAGGTTTAGTGGATCTATATTACAATAAACATAATCACCTTTCTGGTTATTTCTCTGCTTACTTTTGTGACACAGGGGCTTTCTGTACAGATAATGATACGCTAGTACATTTAAACTTCTTACCAGAAAACATGCAATATACTACTAATGGTTTAGCGGCTTCTCCACAAACATTTCCTAATGCATTTGTTGGAAGTGATGATAGAACAATAATTATGCAAGTTGAAGATACTTGTGCTATTGGTTTAGACTCTAGTTATCTAACATTTATAATGCCTGCTAATGTTGGTACTGATGTTTATTGTATAGAAAATTTAAGTAATGTAAAAATGCATCTTAATCTAGGAGAATATGATACGATTGTACCAATGGATACATTTGTAGTGAGAGATTCTAGTTATTATTTAATTGATTCTAGCATTGTAGATAGCATCACCACTTATGATACTACTATCATTACTGATACATTCCAGGTAGATACTGTATTTATGGTGGATGTAACTAGAACAAGATATTTAGTAGAAGAAATTGAAAAAGGTGGACTTAAGATCACTTTAAATGACAATGATTTTATTGAAGGTGACATAGAGTTTCATATCAACGACCAAAAGATCGCTGGTCCT
Source organism: Chitinophagales bacterium (assembly GCA_042095635.1). Classification (GTDB taxonomy): domain Bacteria; phylum Bacteroidota; class Bacteroidia; order Chitinophagales; family CAJXBJ01; genus JBELBA01. Next base: position 1,044 of record JBELBA010000167.1, on the reverse strand, counting down.
TTTATTGCTAAGAAATGTAATTAAAACGGTCGCCAAACTTGCAGAGGTATCGTCATAAAAAGAACAACACCTCTAGAGGATCGATAAACGTTATTTAGAATACCTTTACTAAATAATCCAATATCGGATTTCTTTCTTCAGCAGGTTCTAAGAAAATCTTTGTTTTATATTTAGGTGGTAAAGCTAACCTTCTACTCACTAATTCATCAATGATTGGTAAATACTGCAAAGATGTCTTTCCAATTAATAAGTTTTGAATAGAACCACCATTCTGTTTATGGCTTAAGACTTCTTTAAATCCCTTTAGATATAATTGATCTTTTGTAAAACCTCCACCTCTATAGCATCTTGCAACTACATAGAATGCCTTGTCCGGATCTACACCTAAATGATCTATAATGTATTCGAAGGTCTCTCTAAAGTCATAGCCCTTCACCATTTTATCGATACAAATTACTCTTAATCCAAGCTCTTTAGTTCTCCATGAGTCCATGGTTGCAGATAAGAATTCTCCATATACAGCTAATCCTTCTTGTGTCTTTGTATTTGCTGGCATCCCTAAACGCCAGATCTTTAATGGTTGTAATGTAGCATTGATGGTTGTTAACATATGAACACCAATTTCATGATGAACCAAAAGATTTACATCCCGCTCCGTCATCATTACGCCTTTCTTCAATAATAAAATTCGCTTGGAATTATTAACCATTGCATCTGCTACCATTTTATCGGTTACCTTGATCTTGCAATCGAACCCATAACCATCTATAGATTGCTGAAAGATCTCTACAGCTTGCTGATTATCTACATTAGCTTCTCCGATGGCTCCATCAAAACTTGGTGCATAAACTAAAAATTCTCCATCTCTAACATCCTTAGCACTTGGCTGACCATAGTAGCTAAGAGAGTGATACATAAAATCTGGAGTACCTAAGGTTTCTAGCATGTTGGCTTTACTTACATAAGCTTCTAAGACATCATTATACATCTGTCCTATCTCAACATCCTTAATATCTTGTGTCCTTACTTTATATAATTCTCTCT
>JBELBA010000166.1:0-4875 GCA_042095635.1 Chitinophagales bacterium | reverse complement strand
GCCAATGTCTAACACCATTAATTATTTCTTTAAGATGATGGGCTTTAAAGGGGAAGGTTATTTTACAGGTGTAAGTTCTAACTATATGTTGAATCCAGTTTTTCCAAAGCGATTCTTTAAAGGAGAGTTGATTGCATTTAAAGATGGTGCCAATGATAAAGATTCTATTTATTGGGAATCTTCTCGTCCTGTAGTATTAACAGATGAAGAACATAGAGACTATAAGTCAAGGGATAGTTTACATAGATATAAGACTTCTAGAGCTTATTTGGATTCTGTTGATAGTGTAAATGCAAGATTTAAGTTAAGAGATATATTGCTTGGCTATTCTAAAGTTAACACTAGTAAAAAGCGTACTTTATTTATTCAAGCACCTATTCAGACAATAGAATACAATACTGTACAAGGTTTAGTGATAGGTACAGAGCTGAGATATTCAAAGTGGAATGATCAAAAGCAACAATTTTGGTTGATTGGAAATGCTAATTATGGAATTGCAGAACAAGCAATGAATGGATTTCTGTATTACAAGAAGAGATTCGATAATAAGCGATCTGGATCATATATGTTTAAGGCTGGAGATGAAGTAGTACAATTCAATAGAGATGAACCTATTACTAGTTTAATCAATAGTTATATCACCTTAACGCAAGAAACGAATTATGCTAAATACTATAGAAAGAAGTATCTAAGGAGTAGTTATATAAAAGAGATTTTTAAATCATGTTATTTCACTGGGAAGTTCGATTATGCTAATAGAGTTGCTTTGGCTAATCAATCTATGTTTAATTTAAAAGATTATGAACAGAAGGCATTCACTTCTAATCATCCTGTAGATGGTCAGGTTATAGGAACAGATATGTTCAATAATCATAATGCTATGACTATAGACTTAACTTTAAAGTATGTCATTAAAGAACAATATTATACCAGACCTTATGAGAAAATAGTGGTTAGTGCTAAATATCCAACATTTTATTTCAATTATAGAAAAGGTGTTAAGGCACTTTGGGCAATTTCTAATTATGATCATATCGATCTTCGCATTAAGGATGATATAGATTTAAAACTATTAGGAATATTTAGCTATAATGGAGGTCTTGGAGGTTTTGTCAGAGATATTAATACACCATTTATCGACTATAAGCATTTCAATGCTAATCAAACTTACTTTACTAGTTTTGAGATTGATGATTTTAAAATGCTAGATTACTATGCTTATAGTACCACACAGAATTATATTAAACTGCACATGATGCATAACTTTCAAGGTTTAATATTAAATAAGTTTCCATTGATTAGAAAGCTAAAAATGTATGAAGTTGCTGGTCTTAATTACCTACAAGTAGGAGCAGAACAGCAATATATAGAAGCTTATATCGGTATCGAAAAGCTACAAACATTTAGAGTTGAATTGGTAACTGCTTTTGGTAATCAGCAAGCATTTACAACAGGAATAAGAATTGGTTTGATTAACATTAACAATCTATAAACCTGAATACTATGATGATAAAACAAGTAAAACTATTAGTCGCTATTATGTTGCTTTTAGGCACAGGGGTTTATGCACAACAAGTCTATCCTACATTTTCTAAGACTTTAGACAATGGATTAAAGGTTGTAGTATGTGAAAAACCAGGTGGTAACTTTGTTCAGACAGAAGTTTGGTATAGAGTAGGAAGTAAGAATGAAGTCGATGGTATTAGAGGAATGGCTCATTTATTTGAACACATGATGTTTAGAGGTACAGATAAGTTTCCTGGAGATACATTATGGAAATCGGTTAGGAAAGTAGGAGGATATTTAAATGCTTATACTACGTTCGACAGAACGGTTTATCATCAGAATATACCAAAGAACTATCTATCAAATATGCTAGAAATGGAAGCAGATAGAATGGATAAGTTTAAAGTAACGCAAGAGATACTTGATATAGAAAGAGAGGTTGTAGGTGAAGAATTGCTGCTTGGAAACAATAACTGGTATAGGAAAGCTATTTCTAAAAGATATAAAGGCTTACATCCAAAAGATCATCCATATAGTGTAGATATAATAGGTTACTTAGAAGAAATAAGAAAGTTTACAGCAGAACAATGTAGAGCTTTTCATAATGATTTCTATAGCCCTAACAATGCTTTTGTTTTAGTAGTAGGAGATGTTAAGCATGAAGAAGTGTTTACGATTTGCCAAAAGTATTTTGGACCAATCACTAAACAGAGAACTATAAAAGAGGTGGATTCCTTACCAAACTTGTTTGATCATAAGGTTGTGGAAGAAAAGATTGAGCTAGGTTATCCTTTACAGATTTACGGATTTACTTATCCGAGACCAGCTGTTGCTAGTGAAGATGTGTTTGCGTTAAATATGTTTGTAGATCTTATGTTTAGCACAGAGAATTCAATTTTAAATCAGCGTCTAGTTAAAATAGATCAGCCTTTAGCTTCTGTGATTATCTCTAATAGTTCTACTTGGTCAATGTATCCAACAACAGGAGTAATTGATATTGTAATGGATGCTAGACCTGGTAATGCTAGAGTTAAGAAGATTGTTAGAGCCGAGTTAGATTCTGCAGCTGTAAATGGTGTAGATCCTCAATTAATGAATGATTATATAGAGGCTTTAAGTGCCAAATTAATGTTAGGTTCTTATACTGCAGAGAATGTAGCAAGTCAATTAGGAATGGCGGAGTTTTACTTTAATGATGTAAATGTTGCTTTTAAAGAAGTAGCGTATTATAAGGCAGTTACTATGGAAGATATTAAGCGAGTTGCTGCTGAGTATTTTTCTTTAGATAAGGTTAGAGTTATTAATATGTTACCACCACAATAGAATAGTAGACATGAAAAAGATCATAATAAATACAATTGCATTATTGTTAATGGGCTTATCATTAAATGCACAATCCCCTTTAATAGAAGATTATAAACTTGATAATGGATTAAAGATTAGAATGCTAGAATATGGTGAGTTACCTATAACTTCTGTCAGTATCTATATTAATGTAGGTAACAAAAATGAAACGCCTGGTCAGCAAGGATTAACTGCATTAACTAATGGATTACTAAAGTATGGAAACGATGCATTCTCTAGATTAGAACAAGATAATGCATTATTTAAGATGGGTACAAATATATCGGTTAATAACAATGCAAACTTTACAGTAGTTAATTTAACTATGTTGAATAAGGACCTAGATAAAGGTTTAGCACTATTAGCAGCATACTTATTAAAGCCAAAGTTTGAGCAAAGCAATGTAAGTAATGAAATAGGGAATATGTTAGATTTTGGTAATGTTAGATTTGCTGATATAACTGAGTTGGCTAACGTGTATTCTAATCTATTAGCTTTTGGGGTTAATAACCCACTTGGTAGGTATTATTATAGTCAGCAAATTAGAAAAATAAATGTAAAGCAAGTACAGTCTTTTTTTGATTTCAACTATACACCAAAGAATGCAGCTATTGCTATTGCTGGTAAAGTTGATCAGGTAAAAACTAAAGCATTAATCGAAAAGCATTTTGGAAAATGGCAAGCAAAATATGGAGAAGCTAATAGTGTATTCTTCGATAAAGCTAATATTAAGGGGAAGCAATATAAGTTTGTAGTTAAAGAAGGAAAAGATGTAACACAATCTAGATTAGTTTGGACCAAGTCTGCCCCTAAAATAAAGAGTAAAGATATTGTAGCTTTTAAAATGGTTAATGCAGTCTTCAACAATAGATTAGCCAAACAAATTAGAGAAATAGAAGGGAAGACTTATGGGATATATAGTGTGTATTCATCAGCAGATGATAGAGGAGTATATCAAATAGGAACTTCTGTAAGAAAGGAAATCACTAAAGGAACTATTGTCTCAGTTGATAAAGTGCTAGCAGACTTTTACGAGAAAGGATTAACTGAAAAGGATATTGCTAACTTTAAAGAAAGGATTAAGAATGCTTATTTAAAAGTGGAAAGTCCTTCCGGTTTAGCTGATTTCTTTAATCCATTAATTTATAAAAAAATGGAAGAGCGTTTGGCTTACATCACTGCAGTAGATGCACTAGATTTAAAAACTTTAAATAAGATTGTAAAGAAATATTATAATCCAAAAGATTACAATTTGGTAATTGCAGGTAGTGAAAGTGCTTTTGAACAATTGACTAAGGATTATAATATTACTAAGTTTCAAGTTAAAGATTTGATTCCGGTAGTTCCTGCTTCGGGTCAATTTTAAGAATCAGCTTTAAGGTTGCATAGCTATCCACATCCTGTCTATAACTTTTAGCTATGATATGCAGTAATACTATGTTAAATAGCTAAATTAATTTCATGAAAATATTGCACACTAGTGATTGGCACATTGGTAAAAAGCTAAAAGGTAAAGAGCTAAAGGATGATCATCGTTTATTCTTTGAATGGTTGTTAAAAACGATTCAGGAACAGCATATTGAGCTAATGATTGTTGCTGGTGATATCTTTGATGTTACGCATCCTTCCAATGAAGCCTTGAAGCAGTATTATCAGGTGCTACTAGAGATTACTAAGACATCTTGTAAGCATGTTATTATTATTGGAGGTAATCATGATTCTATTCATACACTTAATGCACCAAAAGAAATCTTAAAGCTTTTAAATGTTCAAGTGGTTGGTGGTGTGCCAGAAGATATCGTAGACGAAATCATCAATGTCAATGATGAAGTTATCGTTTGTGCTGTGCCGTTTCTAAGAGATAAGGATGTAAAGAAATCTATAGTGGGAGAATCTTATGAAGATAGAATAGAGGCAGTTAAACAAGGAATTAACAAACACTATCAGCAATTAGCAGATTTAGTTCAGGTACATAAAAATAAAGGATTGCCGATTATTGCTACTGGTCATTTATATGTTCAGAAT